>NZ_JAAGOU010000019.1:0-85792 GCF_010500775.1 Salipiger sp. PrR002 | reverse complement strand
GGCATATCGGCCATCACGCAGGAACGGAAATACAAAGTTTGCGACAGAACCCACCGGCGGCAACGTCGTTTATGTCGCCATCGGCACGGCGCTGATCGGCGTCTGCGCGCATCTCGACGGTGCCGGGGCCACCACTTTCCTGCTGACCGTCCCGGCGCTGCTGCCGCTCTACGCGCGGCTCGGGATGAGCCGGTACCTGATGCTCATGCTGCTCGCCACCGGCGCCGGCATGGCAAACATGCTGCCCTGGGCCGGCCCGCTCGGCCGGGCCGCAGCCGTCACAGGCCTCGAGGTCACGGACCTCTGGCGCCCGCTGATCCCGGTGCAGCTGACCGGTCTTGTGGTGCTGCTGGCGATTGCCGCGCTCTACGGGCTGCGCGAGCGGAAACGCATCGCCGCAGCGGGCTCTGCAGAAGCCGCAATGGCCGCAGCGGATGGCACCTCCCTTGAGCAGGCCCATCACAGCCGCACCGAACTCGGCGCTTTCGAGGACGGCCATGAACTCACCGAACAGGAAGCGGGTCTGCTGCGTCCAAAGCTCCTGTGGGTCAACGCGGTGATCTTCCTGTGCGTGATCGCCACGCTGGTCAGCGGCATTCTGCCCGCAGCCTATGTGTTCATGATCGGCCTCGGGGTGCTGATGGTCATCAACTACCCTGACGTGTCGATGCAAATGGACCGCATCCGCGCCCACGCGGACTCGGCCCTGCTCATGGGAGCGATCATTCTCGCCGCGGGCAGCTTCCTTGGTATTGTCGATGGCAGTGGCATGCTGCGTGCCATGGCAGAGGCGCTGGTCGGTGTGCTGCCGGAAGGCGCGGTCGGTATCCTGCACCTGCTGCTTGGCCTCGTGGCCTTGCCGATCGAGCTCATCCTCTCGACCGATGCATACTATTTCGGCCTGCTTCCCATCGTGCTGCAGATCACCGAACCAGCGGGGATCGACCCTGCATCGACGGTCCACGCGCTGGTCATCGGCAATATCGTCGGCACTTTCATCAGCCCGTTCTCGCCCGCGATGTGGCTGGCCCTCGGCCTTGCCCGCGCCGAGATCGGACGACATATCCGCTACTCGATCCTGACAATGTGGGTCTATTCGCTGATCCTGATGGCGGTGGGATACCTGCTCGGCCTCTACTGACCCGGCGGCCACAGCACACCGCAGATGGGCTCTGGTCACGCGGTTGATCAGCGACCGCTTGATTGAGCCGTGCCCGGGCAGGCAGCGTTTTCCCGCGCCTGCCCGGCGATGCTGCGGTTTCCGCTCAGGCCATCTGCTGCCGGGCCGCGGCGGCCTCGGCATCGAGATGTCCCCGCAGCCCGTCAGGCAGCCGCAGCTCGGTCGCCAAGGCGCGCATGTACTGCTCTTCGTCGGGAGTGTCGGGGTCGATGCAGAGCGCCGAGGCAAGGTAGATTTCCGCCTTCTGCGCCTCGGTCCGGGCCAGCCCGGCGATGGTCGCCGGGTCCGCGGGTTCCGAGAAGTAATCGTAGAGCGCCGCCTTCTCATTCGGTCCAAGATCAAAGGCCGCGACCTGCTCCCGGATGCGACCGTGCTCGTCCTGGTCTATGTGGTTGTCGCTCTGCGCTGCAGAGATCATCGCCCGCATGAGGACCAGCCGAAAATCGTCACCCCGCGCGTCGCGGTCGTTCTCGGGATCGAAGCCGCTCTCGGGCGACGGTTTCGGAAGTCCGAGCGGATCTGGCTCGGTGCCCGAGGTCTTCTGCGCCTGCCAGTCGGAATAGGCCTTATACGCCAACCCGCCCACGGCGGCGAGCCCGCCGTATTTGATCGCCTTCCCGCCGAGCTTGCGGCCCTTCTTCGAGCCGGCCAGCAGCGCGATGAGCCCTCCCGCGGCGGCCCCCCCGATCAACCCCGACGGCAGACCCGATCCGGTAGCCTTGCCCGGGGCGCCCATTCCCGTACCTGCGCCACCTTTCGCGCCGAGAAACCCTTCGAGAAGCTTGTTGACGTCCATCCTGCAGTCCTCGCCGATCGTTCACCTGAAATTGTTCATCAGGTCAGGTATGAACGCAGGGTAGCCAGATCAATTTCGGGACCCCGATCCCTACGGCTTCGTGATGACGCGTTGGTTCCGTCCCGCGTCATGAGCTTCCCGTCACTGCAGGCCGCGACAGAAACGCTCTTGAGGTAAAAGCCACGGCCAGACTCGCGTTTCCGGGGCAGATGCCTCACGCAAGTCTTTGCCTGTCATGGGGTGCTGGTGCAGATCTCACCGTCAGTGCTCAGCGCCTCCTAGGTCACGCCCGCCGTTGTCAGCCGACGCCAGTCGGCCAGAGCACGCGGGCTGCCACCTTGCATCCCCGCCGCCACGATCGCGCCGAAGCGCAGATCACCTGAGGGAAGGACCTTCAAGGCGTGGCCGAGTGCGCGAAGGGCCTCGATTTCCGGGTGCGACTCTTCGATCAAAAGTTGCCCGTTCTCAGACCTCCAACGCGGCGCGGCCACCGCTGCGGCGAGATCTTCGCCCGCGAGCCGCGCCCGGGACAGCACCTGCAGCAAGGTCTGCACCTGTCCGTCGGCACCAGGGGTGGCCAGGGCCCAGACGGACCCGTCGGGGCCGGTCAGCAGGGCCGGAGCGAGCGTATGCACCGGGCGTTTTCCTGCAGCCGCGTCATTCGGCGCAGGGCCAAAGCCCGCGGCGCGGTTGTTGAGCATGAAGCCGCCCTCGGGGACATAAACCCCGCTTCCGAAATCGTCGAAGACGCTGACCAGCGACGAGACCACGCATCCGTCGGCATCGGCGCAGGCCACGCCCGCGGTGTGCAGGTAGGCGCGCGGCCCGCCGCGGTGCGGCGCCCGCTCGGGGTCATCGGTCAGCGCTTCGGACATCAGCGCCATGCCTTCGCCAGCTACGGCTACGGCTACGGCTACGACGACTGTCCAGCGCATCCCACGTGGCTTCCTCCCAAAGAATGGCTGGGCGCTGATCTGGCCAAAACCTTCCCGCTGCACCTTATCTCGAACCAACCCAAGACACGTCTGCACAGCCAATACGACCTTGCCGGTGTCTCGCGGGACGCCAAGCGCAATGGTCGTGAGGTCCTGCGTATGCATCCACAGGACGCGGAGCATCGCGGGCTGAGTGAGGGGGACATCATTCGGGTGTTCAACGCGCGTGGCGCCTGCCTTGCCGCACTTTGCATCGACGACGCGATGCGGCCCGGAGTGGTTCAACTGCCTACGGGCGCGTGGTTCGACCCGTCCCCCGACGCGCCGGATGACCAAGGGAAGCCGCTCGAAAGACACGGCAATCCCAATGTGCTCTGCCCAGATCGCGGCGCGTCACAGCTGTCTCAAGCGCCGTCGGCTCAGTCCTGTCTTGTTGAGGTTGAGCCCTTCCAAGGTGACCTTCCCGAAGTCGAAGCCTTCATCCCACCGCAGATTGTCCGGCGCTCGGTCCCGGACGCGTGATCCCGGCCCCATATTTCCGGCCCCCATAGTTCCGGACCCCGTGACAGGCCGCATCCGATGTACGCAAAACGCCCCCGCAGGATGTGCGGGGGCGTTGTCGTTTATTGCGAGGCGATCATGCGGTCACTTGGCCGGGTAGCTGGCCGCAAGGGTGGCGCCGATGAGAGCAAGTGGTCGTCGCTAGGCCGTGGGGCACGGCGGGAAGGCTTGATCACTGTCGCGTTTTCTATTGACCAGTGTTCAATAATTTTATTGAGCGGCGATCAATAATATGGTGACTTTTCCCTGAGAACCGCTGTGCTCGCCGCCACTACACGCATATTTTGCGCAAAAAACTTGGAACTGACCCTGGATACAGATCAAAAATCAGGCGGTAAGCTTCGTGGTCGCGCCGCAGCCATCGGACTGACCAAAGAGGGCATCGTTGCCGCCGCCATCCGTCAGATTGACGAAAAGGGGCTGGCCGCTTTCTCGATCCGCGATCTTGCGCGCACGCTTGGCGTCTCGGCCGGCAATATCTACTGGCACGTCGGCGGCGCGAAGGAGGATCTTTTCGCCGAGATTTCCGCTTCGATCACCGGCTCGGTCTCCGAGAACCTGCTGCCCGGGATGGACTGGCAAACCCGGCTGCGCGCTGTCTTCTTGTCCTACCGAGATCACGTCCGCGAACATGCCAATGTCGCCCCCTTGCTGGGCGCGCAGCTTAAATCCAACGGCGTCGCCAACCTCGCTTGGGTCGAGGTCGTCTTGGGTGCGCTGCAGGAGGCCGGCTATGAAGGCGAGATGATGCGTGACGCCTTCAACGCGCTGATCGGCGGGCTGGCGGGCTTTGTCACCATGGAATTCGCCCCCGGACCTGCTGACAGCAGCGAGGATTGGGAGGCGATCTTCGCCGAACGGCTAGAGGCGATCGACCCGGCGGACTATCCGCTGACCCACGCGGTGCTGCCCCAGATCTCCAACCGGATCTTCGTTCTGCGCTGGCAGAACGGTGCCACCGTTCCCTACACCAGCAGCTTCGAGCTGCTTCTGGACCTTCTGATCGACGGGCTGGCCGCCCGCGCGCCGGCAAAGGGCCAGGCATGATGCCCGCGCCCCATTCATCTTTTCCGGTCCGGGTCCCAGCCCGGCCACTTCCTTGAAAGGCGGACCCATGTCCGAAATCCTCGTCCTCGGCGCCGGTATGGTCGGCGTTTCCACCGCGCTGGCGCTGCAGGCGCGCGGCCATGAGGTGACCCTGGCCGATCGGCGCGAGCCGGGCCGGGAAACCAGCTATGGCAATGCCGGCATCATCCAGGTCGAAGCGGCCGAACCCTACGCGATCCCGCGCGACCTGAAGACTCTGCTCAGCTTCGGCCTCGGGCGCAGCAACGACGTCAGCTATTCCCTGTCGGGCATCCGCAGCATGGTGCCCGCGCTGATGCGCTATTTCGCGAACTCCTCCCCCAAAGGCCACGCGAAGGCGGCGGAAAGCTACAGCCAGCTGACCGGCCGGGCGAGCGAGGATCACCAGCCGCTGATCCTCGCCTCCGGCTCCGACAACTTGATAACCCGCGAAGGGCTGGTGATCCTGCTGCGCGGGGCGCAGGCCTTTGACGAGGCCGCAGCCGAGGCAGAGCGTTTCAAGGCCGCCTACGGCGTGCAATCCCGTATCGTCGCAGGCGAGGACTGGCGCCGCGAGGAACCCGCCCTGCGCCTGACGCCCGCAGGGGCGGTGCATTACACCGACAGCTGGTCCGTCTCCGATCCCGGCGCATTGACGCAAGCCTATGCTAAGCTCTTCGAGACACGCGGCGGGCGGATCGTGACCGGCGATGCCGACACGCTGGCACGCAGCGGTGAAGGCTGGCAGATCGCCACTTCCGAGGGCCCGGTGTCGGCGGAACAGGCCGTGATCTGCCTTGGCCCTTGGTCGGGCGTCTTCCTCAGGCGGTTCGGCGTCAAGGTGCCCATGGTCCTGAAACGGGGATACCACGCGCATTACGATGCCCCCATGCGCCCGCGTCGCCCTTTCCTCGATGCGGCGAACGGCGTGGTGCTGTCGAACATGCGACTTGGTATGCGCATGACCAGCGGTGCGCAGCTTGTCCCTCAGGACGCCGCGGCAGATCCGCGCCAGCTGCGCCGGGCCGAAGCCGCGGTCGATGCCCTGATCGAACTGGGGCCGCGCCTTGAGGAACCGCAGTGGTACGGCTCCCGTCCCTGCCTGCCGGGAATGCTGCCGATGCTGGGGGCCCTGCCCGGCCAGCCCGGTCTCTGGACCAACTTCGGCCACGGCCATCAGGGGTTCACGCTCGGGCCCACCACCGGCACCCTGCTGGCCGAGGCGATGGAGGGCGCGCATTCCCCGCTGCTCGATGCGCTCAGCCCCGCCACCCAACTCGCATAAGACCTCCCAAAGTTCCCCGACACGACCCCCTCGCATACCGACACGCTGCAGTCCGCCGCGCCGGCGCGCTACATCGCGCGCAACCCGGGCAGTCAGGCTGCGCTGGCGCGCGCGCAAGGTCCTGCCCGGCGGCGGCCTGACCGTTGAGGGACTGGGACTGCGCCCGCTGTTGCGGCATCGGGCTGATCGCGCTTTTCCCGCGCAAGGCCTCGGCCGGGGGCCTTGGGATTCTGGCGCTGTTGGGGCTGCCTCTCGACGCGATCTTCAATGCTCTCGTGGGCGCTGTCGTGCTGCAAGCCATCATCGGCTGGACCTTCAGGGGTTCGCAGGCGGGAGCCCCGGTCCCTCGGGCCGCGTCCCAGAACACCTGACGCGGCCCTGCTGTCAGGCGGCGCGCGACATCATTGCTCGCGGAAGGCGCGCGACATGCTGTCGAGGATCGGCTTGCTGATATAGGCCGCGAAGGTGCGGGTCTGGGTCATGATCATGATCTCGACCGGCATCCCAGGTGTCGGCGCGAACCCGGGCACCCGGCCAACCTGCTCTGGCGGCAGCGAGATCCGGGCGATGTACATCTCTTGCCCCAAGCTCATCTCGGGATCATGCAGCGAGTCCGCCGAGATATAGGTGACCTCGCCCTGCAGAACCGGCGTGGTGCGCTGGTTCAGCGCGATGAGCCGCACCGTCGCCTCCTGCCCGACCATCACGCTGTCGATATCGGTGCGGGGGATCTGCACCTCGATGATCAGCGGCGCGTCGGCGGGCAGAAGCTCGACGATGGGCTTGCCGGTTTCGATGACCCCGCCCGGCGTGTGGAAATGCAGCCGCACCACCGTGCCGGTCACGGGCGCGCGCACCACCGAGCGATCCAGCACGTTGCGGGCCTTGCGCGCCTGCTCGGTGATGCTTTCAAGGTCGGCCTCAATCGGCCCCAGCTCGTCAAGCGCGGTCTGGCGGTAGACCGCGCGCGCGGCGCTGATCTCGCTGGTGTATCTCAGGACCATCTGGCGGATCTCGTCGACCTCGGCATCGAGCCGCGCCAATTGCCCCTCTGCCTCGGCCTGTATTCGGCGGATGGCGTTCAGTTCGGACTTCTGCACCAGATTGCGCTCGAAGAGCTTGTTCTTATCGGCGAACTCCTCCTTCAGGATGTCGGCGCGCAGGCGCAGGAACTCGAGCTGCGAGACATAGCCGCTCTCGCGCACCCGCAGCGCATCGATCTGCTTGCGCAGCAGGGTGATGTCATTGGCCAGCGACTTGCGCGAGACCGCATGGGCCAGCCGCTGGCTGTCGAGGATCGCGGCGAACTCGGGATCGTCGGCCTCTGAGGTCAACGCCTCGGAGAACACCATCTCGGTCTCTTCGCGATATTCGGCATAGAGCCGTTCGGCAATCGCGCGCAGCCGGTACCGCCGCAGGTGAAGCTCGCGCTCGCTGGCCTGCGCGGCGGTGCGATCGAGGCTCAGGATCTGTTCTCCGGCGTGAATGAGTTGCCCTTCGGAGACATAGATCTGCTCGATGATCCCGCCTTCGAGATGCTGCACGATCTTGTTGCGGCCGGTGGCGACAAAACTGCCCTGCGCGATCACCGCCGCGGCGAGCGGCGCGGCAAAGGCCCAGAGCGCAAAGCCGCCGAAGGCCGCGACCATGAGGCCGAGGCCGAGCACCGCGAACTTGCTGACCGAGCAGGGAACCTCTGCATACCACGGGGCGTCGGTTTCGATCAGATCACTCATGCGGACCTCCTTCCGAGTCGGTGACAGATTTCGGCGGCGCCTTGGGTCCGTTGATCTTGGCCAGAACCGTCTCGCGCTCGCCAAACAGGGCGACCCTGCCATCGGTCAGCAGCATGATCTTGTCGACAACCCCAAGCAGCGTCGGCTTTTGGGTGATGACGACGACGGTGATGCCCTTGGATTTGGCGTGCTGCAGCGCCTGCGCCAGCGCCTTGTCGCCCGCCACGTCGAGGTTCGAATTCGGCTCGTCCAGCACCAGCAGGCAAGGGTTGCCGTAAAAGGCGCGGGCCAGCGCGATGCGCTGCTTCTGCCCGCCGGAGAGGGGCGAGCCATCGGCGGCCACGAGCGTCTCATAGCCCTGCGGCAGATTGGCGATCATATTGTGCACATCGGCCAGAACCGCAGCCTCGTGAATGGCGGCGTCCGTGGCGTCGCTGCGCATGCGCGCGATATTGTCCTTGATGGTGCCGGGAAACAGCTGCACGTCCTGCGGCAGATAGCCGATGTTCTCGCCGAACTGCCGCGGGTCCCAGTTGCGAATGTCCATCAGGTCCAGCCGCACGCTGCCCGAGGTCGGCAGGATCGAGCCCACCAGCATCTTGCCAAGCGTGGTCTTGCCCGCCCCGGAGTTGCCGATCACCGCCAGCGTATCGCCGGGGCTGAGGGAAAAGTTGATGCCGTTGAGCACAACCTGCTTGGTCCCGCCCGGCACGTACAGCAGCCTTTCCACGTCGAGCCGCCCCTGCGGATGCGGCAGCCGCAGCTTCTCGAATTTGTTCTGCGTGGAGCGCAAGAGGCCGGTGACCCGCTCGCTCGCCCCGCGCGTGAGCAGGAAGGTGTTCCACCCCTCGATCGACCCTTCGATCGGCGAGAACGCCCGGCCCGCGATAATCGACGCGGCAATGACCATGCCGCCGGTGATCTCGCCCTCGATCGCCAGAAACGAGCCCCAGCCAAGGATCGCGATCTGGGTCAGCAGACGCACCGCGCGCGAGATCGAGGCGAAGATCACGTTGCGGTCCTGCGCGCGCACCTGCGCCCCGAGCGAGGCCGCCGTGTCCCGGCCCCAGATCCGCACCGCCTCGGGGATCATCGCCAGAGCGTTGATGATCTGGCTGTTGCGCGACATGGAATCGAGATGCTGATTGGCCTTGGACTGGGCGATATTGGCCTCGGCGAACTGGCGCGAGGTCGCACGCTGGTTGGCGAGGGCGATGACCATCAGCAGCACCGCGGTGACGAGGACGATCAGCCCCAGCTCGGGATGCACCAAGAAGATCGCCAGCATGAACAGCGGCGCGAAGGGCACGTCGAGGAAGGCGATCAGCGTCGAGGAGACCAGAAAACTGCGCATCTGCTGCAGATCGCCCAGCGTCTGATACTCGCGCCCGCTGCCGTGCAGAGAGGCATGCGCCGCGGCGCTCAGCACCGGGGCGCCAAGCCGCGTGGCGACCAGAACCGCCGTCCGCATCAGGATGAAACGCCGGATCGCGTCAAACACCGATTGGAACAGGATCGCCCCGACGATGATGATGGTCAGCATGACCAGCGTGTCCAAGGACCGGCTGGTCAGCACCCGGTCGCTGATCTGAAAGAGGTAGATGGGGATCGACAGCAGCAGGATATTGGTGGCGAAGGTCAGCACGCCGACGACCGCAAGATTGCGCGTCACCGCGCGCCGGACGTCGCGCAGGATCCGGTCAAAGCGCTCTGGATCTTGCCTGCGGTGGAATTTGACCGGCGGCTTGCCATCGCCGCCGCCCGAGCCGGACTTGCGCACGATGGGTTCATTGGCGCGCGCCTCGATGGTCGTTCCGAAACCGTCCTGCCTATGGCCCGCGGCGGTGCCATCGTCGCGCATTTCTGTCCTGTGACGCTGTTGCGGCGCTGCGTCGGATCCGGCGTCGAAGGCGCGTCGCTGCGGGGCGGTCATGCGACGCTCCCGCGAGGGACAACCCCCGCCGGTGCAAAGTTGGAAAATAAGCCAGTCAAATCACTTGTCCTTCTGAAAATACGTCAAGTCAGACAGAAAAATTGTCCAAAGTGGTGAGTGGTGGGTGGTCTCAAATACGTCAGGTCATCGCCGAGGACAGGTCGTCGGCCTGCATCAGATCCTTCATCTGCCCCATCTCGGCCGCGAGATCATCCAGCTGCTGTTCGGCGGCAAGCTCGGTTTCGGCAAGGAATGCGACAGCCTCGGACAGCAAGTCGCCGCTCTCGGGCACCGGCTCGTCGATCAGCGACGCCTGATGGATGAGCAGATCGGAATAGGCCCCCTCCGCAGCCATGACCTGCGAGTCGATGCCGATGTCGTCAATCGAGGCCATGTTCATCAGCGCGTTCTGCCCGACGACAAGCTCCATCTCCTCGGGCAGCGCGTCCGGCAGGCGGATATCGTCATTGTCGGTGAGCGCCGTGGTCTGCTCGACGATACGCGACTGGATGAGATCGCCCTCGACCATCAGCACACGCGCGTATTCGAGCCCGGCAAGCGCCGGGTCCTGCAAGAGTTTCTCGCGCAGGATATCCATGTCGTCATGCATGCCCGCAACGATCTCCGACATGGTCTCGGTGATCTCCACCGAAGTGTCGACGCCGGTCTTTTCGATCCGCGCCTCGTTGAGCAGCATGTTCCCCTGCGGCGCCGCTTCGGCCTCATCCGCGGCCACTTCGGCAAGCGGCGCATAGGCGTCCGAGCCATCGGGGTCCGCGACCTCGGGCGGCTCATCCTCCTGCTCGGGCGGTTCGGTCTCCTCTGGCACGTGCTCTGCCTCTGCCCGGATGTCCGCTGCGGTTGGCGTTTGGGCGCGCTCCTCCAGTTGCACCCCGGCCTCTGCCGCCTCGTCCATCGCCCGGTCCAACTCCTCGGCCATCTGCTCGGCCATCGCTGCTGTGGCAGCCTCGGCGATGGATGTGCCCGGCGCGTCGCTGGCCGCTTCGCGCGGCGATGGTGCGGGCTGCGGATCGGGCGGGGCAGAGGTCGTGCCCGCCGAAGCCTCGGTGACCTGCCGTTCAGAGATGGTTTCGGTCTCGACCAGCAGCACATCGGGCTCGATCGGAACGCCATCCACCGTGCCAAGCACTGCGGCCCCCGGCGTTGCGGGCACTGCGGCGACCGGCGCGGGTTCAGGCAAAGGTTCCGGCAGGGTGTCTTGCACGGGCTCTGGCACAGCTTCAGGCAGCGCGACAACCGGATCGGGCTCGGGCTCGGGCAGCCCCTCGATCCGGTCATCGTCTTCCAGCGACAGCTTCTGGCTGATGGCGTTGATCTCGATGAAATCGCCCTTCACCAAGATCTGGTCGTAGTTGAGCCCCACCGCGAGCACATGGCTCGCGTTGAACAGCGTGTTGTCGCCAAGGATGAACGCGCTGGACGAGGCCGCGATGGTCGCGCCGAAAACGTCATTGTCGAAGGCTTGGATCAGCTGATTGATGTGGTGGGACACGATGAGATCGCCCTCGATCCGGTCGAGGAAGAGCCATTTCGGCGCCGCGCCATCGCCAGAGATTTGCTCTGTCTGGCGGGTGATGGGGGCCGCGGTCTCGCTGATCTCGGCGATCTGGGTCACCGTGGTTTCCTGCAAAGCGCCGAGTTGCGCACCGATGTCCTTGTTCGACACCGCGGCAACCTGTTCGATCTGGTCAAGCTCGATCCATGTGCCGCCCGCGGCGATCACCGGCGCGTCGACCCATGCGGTCGAGATCGAGGCTTCGTTCACCGCTTGATTGCCGCCCGTCACGAGGCTGTGCCCGTCTTCGAAATCGCGATTGACGCCAGCCTCTTGCGGCAGGTCGCGCGGGGCCACGCCAGCGTCCGAGCCGTCGGAGGCATCTTCGGTGCGGTGGTATTCCGGCAGCAGGTCTGTCCACTCCGGCGCCTCGTCGCTGCGCGTGCCGTTGACGAACTGGCCCACCGCGTCCTCGCCATAGTGGACGGCCCGTTCGACCGTCGGCGTCTGCGGGTCTGTCGCGGTCGGTTCCGGCACCACGTCCGGGGCCGCGTCTTTGATCTCGGCGGCAGGCGTTTCGGGAAGATATGAGACAGCCTCTGCGACCGTCGAGCTGGCTTCCTCGGACGCCTCCGCCGCCTGCCCTGCGTCCTCCGCCTCGGCAGACAGAGCCTCGGTCCGCGCCTCCAGCATCGCTTCGGCCATCGCCTCGGCCTCTGCCAGATGCGGCACCACGCCAAGATCCGGCAGGCTGTCGGTGACCAGTTCCAGCGCCTCCGCCTCGGCGGCCATCGTCGGGCCATCGCTCTCGCCATCGCTCTGGCGCGGGGCAAACCCGGTCTCGCCGAGCACATCGTCATCGCGCAGCCAGATCTGCTGATCGATGATGTTCAGCACCGACCCCGGATGCGGCAATTGCGGAAGGATCGGGGGCGGCGGAGGCGGCGCGTCCGGCGTGTCGAGCGCGGGAAGCCGCGTCGCGGTATCGGGGATCTCTACGGTTGCAGTCTGCCACGGCGCGTCCGGCTTGCCCGGGTCGATCGGCGGCACATAGGGCAGCGGCACCGGCGGCAGTTCGAGATCAAAGGGATAAGACAGCGGCGCGACATTGCTGCTCACAAGATCATAGCTGTGCTCGATCACCGGCGAGACCTCCTCGAGCCCATCAAGCTCCATGGTCTTCGCCCGCAGTTCGAACTCTTCGTAGATGTCCCGGAGCCGCGCCTGATCCACCGACAGGTCAAACAGGCCGATGAAATGGGTGATCGTGTCGGTTGTTCTGTCTGGCCACATTGGTCTGCTCTCATAAAAAGCGCCGGGACCGCAAAACGCGGTCCCGGCAGGGGGTCATGTTATCGATCAGGCATCGTCTTCGCCAACGCTGGTGGCGGTCATCGAGCCGCCGACCATGGTCATATCGACGCTGTTGCCGAGCACATTGGCGCCCATCACGATCGATTGGTTGAACGCGCTGGTGTCGACCACGGCCGCTGCCGATGCGTAGGACTCGCCGGTGACGAACCCGTCATCGCCATTGCCCGAGCCCCAGGAGCCGGCGTCGCCGCCTGCCCCGCCGGCACCCGAGTAGGCCCCGCTGGCGTCACCGCCATAGACCTCGCCGCCGGTTCCGGCCCCGCCGTAGGAGGTGCCAGAGACCGCGCCGCTGTCGCCGCTCATCGAGGTGGCTTCGCCGCCGGCGCCGCCCATGCCCGAATACGCCGTCCCGGTGGCCGATCCAGTGCCGCTTGCGCTGGAGTCGTCATCGGTCCAAGCCGCACCGCCATAGCCGGCGATGGCCTCGGCCATACTGTCGGCAGAGCCGTCGGTCTCGGATTGCGCGAAGACATCGGCATAGCCGCCGTCGCCGCCGCTTCCGGTCGCGGTGCCCGCGCCGTCAGCCGCCGAGTCCGCACTGGTGGTTGCCGTCGAGGTGCCACCGGCGCCGCCCGAGCCCGCCGCCATGATGTCGGCGGAGGCATTGCCGTCCGCGGTTCCCGACACATAACCAGAGGTGCCACCGGTGCCGCTCGTCATGGCGTCAGCCATCGACGAGCCATCCGCGGTGCCGCTGCTTGCTCCACCCGCACCGCTGGTGCCGGTGTTGGCATTGTCGAGCGCGATCGAGCCGTCGGATGTGCCATCGGCTGCACCCGAAGCTCCGCCGGTGCCGGTGTTCGCGGCATCATTGGCGCCCGAGCCATCGGCGGTGCCATTGGCGTCACCCGCCGCGCCGCCCATGCCGGTATTGGCGGAATCCGCCCGTCCCGAGCCATCGGCGGTGCCCATGACATCCGAAGCGCCGCCCGCGACCTCCGAGGCGGCATCCGCCGCGCCCGATCCGTCGTTGGTGCCGCTGGCGTCACCGCCCGCACCACCGCTGCCGGTATTGGCCGCGTCAGCCCGTCCCGAACCGTCGGCCATGCCGGTCAGATCGCCGGTCTCACCGCTGGCGACATCGGCCGCGGCATCCGCCGCGCTCGACCCGTCATTGGTGCCCGAGTTCGATCCGCCGTCACCGCCGGTGCCGGTCGATGCGGCATCTGCCGCGCCCGAGGCGTCCGAAGTGCCGTCGACATCGCCGCCGTCACCGCCAGCGCCCTCGGCCATCGCATCGGCCGCGCTGTCGTTTTCGGCTGTGCCGCTGACGTCGCCGCCACTGCCCGCAGTACTGGCGTTCTCGTTCCAGCCGTCACCGCCGTCACCGGCATCGCTGTCGACGTTCTGCTCACCGGCGCCAAGCCCGACGGTCTGGGTGTTGGGCCCATTGTCGGCGGAAGAGTCGCCGCCCGTGGCATCGCCAGAGGCATCGCCGCTTTCACCGCCATAGCTGTCGCCGGTGCTATCGGCATCGCCCTTGGCCTTGGCAAGCGCCCCGTTCAGCGACCCGCCACCGTCGGAGTCGCCGTCGGTCTTCGCCTCACCCTCGGCCTTGGACGCGCTCAGGTTGTGGCTGTCACCGCCGTCGGACTCGACCGTGGTGTCGGCCTGACCGGCGGACTCGGCCACGGACTCTGCGGTCGCATCGCCGCCATCGCCGGTGGTGCCTTCGTTGTCGGCGGTTCCGTCACCATCCGCCGAGGCTTCGCCATCATTGGCCCCGCCTTCGCTGGCGTGATCGCTCGCGGCATTGCCTGCGGCATCGGCATAGGTCTCGCCATAGCCTTCGCCGCCATAGCCGGTGCCGTCGGTGTCAGCCTGACCGTCGCCGTCTGCCGAGGACTCGCCATCGACGTCACCACCATAGCTGGTGCCGTCGTTCTGCGCTTCGCCGGCGGCATCGGCCTCGATTGTGGCGTCGGTATCACCGCCGTTGCCAGTCGTGGTGGTGGTGTCGGCATCGCTCGCCGCGTCGGCATAGGCCTCGCCGTAGTTGTCACCGCCGTCGCCAGCTTCGGAATTGGTGTCCGCCGCGCCCGCCGAGTCTGCCGTGGTGTCGCCGTCGGTATCGCCGCCGTCACCCGAGGTGCCGCTCACAGCGTTGTCGCCATCGACCTCGGACTCGACGGAATCGGCGTTGTCACCGCCATCGGCCGCGCTGCCGGCCAGTCCGCCGACCGCCCCCGAAAGGCCGAGCCCTGCCCCAAGCGCCTCGCCGTCACCGGCTTCGCCGCCCGTGCCTTCGGCATCGTTCTGCGTGTCGATCACATTCTCTGCGGTGCCGGTGTTGTCGGCATCGCCGCCGTCGCCGCCGTCAGCCGAAGACGCGGTTTCCGAGGTGGTCTCGACGGCGCTATCGACCGCGCTGTCGGCATCGCCGGAATCGCCGGCATCGCCCCCCGCAGCGTCAGAGACGGACTCGCCGCTGGCCCCGCCGGTCGCATTGGCCATGCCGCCAGCGCCATTGGCGCCGTCGCCATCACCGGCGATCGACTCGCCGCCCTCGCCGGACGCGCCGCCTTGGGCATCGGCACTGATGCCGTCCGCCGCCGAGGCGGTGCCGCCCTTGGCGTCGCCATATTGATAGAAGCCCGCGTCATTGGACACGCTTGCCTCTTCAAGATGGTCGTTGTCTTCGAGCCAGGCCGACTGGTTGTTGATCGACATGAAGTCATTGCCGTCGCCGGTCAGCGCGTCACCCACGGTGGTGTTCTCGCCAACATGAAAGTCATCGCCCGGATCGTAGGTCAGATCGCCGCCAGCGGTCATGTCATCACCGGGATCATTGGTGATGTCGCCGCCCGCGGTCACATCGTCACCGGGGTCGTAGCTCAGATCACCGCCCGCAGTCAGCACATCGTTGATCGAGGCTTCGTCGGACAGATCGAGGTCGACCACATCGTCATCGCGCGGGATCCATTCGCCCTCGCCGAAGTCGATGTTGATGTCATTGCCGTTCGACACGGTGTTGTCATTGTCAGCCGATTGCTGCTGGCTCTGCTCTTGACCCTGATCCTGACCTTGCTCTTGGCCCTGATCGTTGCGGACGTCCGTGTCCTGCGATTGCTCTTGCTGCTGCGCGGTCAGTTCCGCTTCCTTGATCGAAATGTCGCCGGTGTCGACATCGGCATTGAGGGTTTCCACCTCTGCCTTGCCAATCGCGACGGCATCCGACATTGCGCGCGGATCTCCGCCCATGCCATGCATGTTTCTATTGCTAGCCATAATGCATTCCTTTTGCGAAAAGGCACCATTGGCCGCCAGTCATCTAAAAGGCAGCATGAAGGGTGCGTATTGCGTCGCACTAGAAATCCCGGCCCATAAACTGAACCGATGCGACTTCAGGATAGAAAGATATATTTGGAGTACGTCTTCTCTTTGCTTCACCCTCCTAAACAGGGTCGAAGGTTCAAAAAGCCGATCTGATGAATGATCATCTCGGTGTAACAATCCTGCCGAGTGCGCGGCGATATGGCCATCTAGCATTTCGGTCTATAGACCATCGAGCCCGGCAGCGCCGCGCATTAACTACCTTTGTTTAATAGAATTTTTCTCTGGAAGCCCGTGCCAAGGAACACCCTGCAGTCAACTGCGCGCAGCGACATCCCATTGCGGAACGGCGAACGGAAGCGCCGAACAGGTTTCTGTCTAGACCCCGGGGTTAGGTCGGCGTAGCGCGTTGTAAAACTGACCAAACATTCACCCGGACGCACCAAATCTGCCCAAGGATGTATCATTTGAGTCGATTTCACCTGATCTTTTGGGTATAGTCAGGTGGCGAGAGGGCGTTTTCGTCGCCGCAATACTGCGAATCCAGTCACGGCCATCATTTTATGGCCAATATATTTTGCGCTTGATTCCATTCGCACTGTTACCCCCATATTGGTCGTTCATATCCTTTCAAATTCAGCCTGCACCGTTCGGCAATTGTCCGGGAGGGCCAGATTGCAAAAATTAGATACATTCATAAGCCACGCATTGACCGAGGAATCAGAGGTTTCCGTTGTCGGAAGCGCTTTCCTTTACGGCCCTCAGGTCATCAGAAATATAGAATCCGAATTCGGAATTCGCGGGCAACGCTATGACAGTCTCCGTGACGCAACCATGGCCCGCTCCGGCTCGGCGTTTCAGCTTGTGCTGGTGGATCAGATGCATGCCGAGGATCTGCTCGAGCTTAGCGCCAGCGGGCGCTTCGATCCGGGCATGGCAACGCTGGCGCTCGCCTATCGCGACGCCGACGTTGCGCGCAGCTTTCTGCAGCGGTGGTATGCGAGGTTCGACACGACAATCGGCTTCTTGCCGATGAATGTCTCGCTCGAGGTCTGGCTCTCGCTCGTGCGGCTGCTGCTGCATGGGCAGGTGGTTCTTCCCGATGAGTTGGTCGCCAGCAGGGCCGCGCTCCGCGACGCGCCGCCCGCCGCCAAAGACCCGCCACCCTGCGCTCTGGCCCCAACCGGCCTAAGATCGACTGGCCTGCCCCCAACCGGCCTCAAGCCGCTGACACTGCGCGAGCAGGAAGTGCTCGAGCTCATCGCGCGCGGTGAGAGCAACAAACGGATCGCCGCAGAGCTCGATATCACCGTGCATACGGTCAAGCTTCACGTGCACAACCTTGTGCGCAAGCTGGACGTGCCGAACCGGACCGCTGCGGTGAGCCTTTATTTCGAGCAGCAACAGCAGCAGGGGGGCTTGCGGTAGATGCAGAATGATGACCCGTTCTTTGACAAGCTGTTGTTGCGGATCGGGCGGCTCAACTACGTCTGGACCAATACCGAAAGCGTGCTGATCCATTTCATCGCCGGGCTTTTGGGCACCGACAAAGAGCGCGCCGTCATCGTCTTTCTGACCCTCAACACGACGCGCGCGCGGCTTGATCTGGTGGAACGTCTGGCAAAAACCGAAAGCCGCCCGGCGGCGGACCGCGATGATATTCTCACCTGTACCAGCCAGCTGGCCGCTCTGGCCCGCCTGCGCAACCACTACAATCACTGCATCTATTCGTTCGACAGCGAGAGCGGCGGCTACAAGACCATCCTGATGCGCATCGCCGACCGCAAGACGGACATCCGCATGGGCCGCAGCGGCGAGATCGACGACGCCGAGATCGCGCGCATCGAGCAGACGATCACCCAGCTCGGCGCGCTGAACGTGCAGATGTGGGACCTGATCAAGCGGCGGGCTTTCCCCGTCTAGGGTCCCCGCTCGTTTTGCCGAAGTTCCCTTCTCCTATGTGATGTTCACCGCCCTCTGAACAGGCGCGGATCAGAGCTCCGGCGGCAGGTCGGTCGGGAGTTCCACCGGCATCTCTGGGGCCTCGCTCGGCGCTGCGGGCGGGGCCTCTTGCGGAAGCGAGGGTGTCTCTTCCGGCTCGGGCGGCGTTTCAACCGGCGCGGGCTCTGGCGGGTCGGCGAGGCGTGGGCGGCCAACTTCGGACCGCGAGAGGCCTGGAGTGCGGCACGGCGGGCGCAACGCAACCGAGAGGTAGACGCTTCGCGATTGCGCGCGTGGGGACGAGACCGCAGCGAAGAGCGAACAGCCGCTTCTGGGGTTGGTTGCACCGCGTCGGGTTCTTGGACGTTTCAGCATTTCAGGCATGGGCTTACCTCCCGGAAATGAGCCGCAAAGACCGCAGCACGCCGAGGTTGGGTGATCGGCCTGCCCCGATCCGTCCAGTCTGCCAAGCTTTGACGCAGCCGCCTTGTCTTGCATCAAGTCACTCGGCTAGGCGCCGGGCGCGCCGCGCTTAGCTGAACAGGAAGGCATCCGCGCCAGAGGCGAGGCTCAGCGGGTCAAAATGCAGGTAGTCCGTGCGCAGCGGCTCGCCGTCATCGGGCTCCCCGATCAGTTCGATCCTGTCACCGGGGGCGAGATCGAGGCCATATAGCGTATGCTGCGCGGCCCCGGCGGGGGTGACGATGGCATCGCCGAAGGAGCCATCCCACAGCCAGCTGTCCACCTCCGCGCCATTGAGCCATAGACTCATCCGACTGACACCGTCGCTTTCGTCGAAATAGCCGATGGTCAGATCGTAAAGCCCCGCCGCGCCGTCAAAATCGTAGAGCGCGCGCTGATCCGGCCCGCCGCCCGCCTGCAGATAGGCGCCGCCGGAGGCATGCGGATTGGTGAAGACCTGAAAATCCTTGGTGATCTCCAACGTTTCGGCCTCGACGGTGAACGGCGCACTCGCTGCGGGCGCGGGCCGGATGTCGATGTAATCGGTGCGCAGCGGCTCGCCGCCATCCGCCGTGCCCGCCAGTGTCAGCATGTCGCCCGCGTTTAGCGTGACGAAGGGGATCACCCGCTTCATCGCGGCGGCCCCGGTGACGGTGTCCCCGGCGGGATCGGCATCCCAGACCCATGCGTCCAGCGTCTCGCCATTCACCTCGAACCGCAGGCCGCTCGCGCCATCCGCTTCGTCGAAATAGCCGATGATGACGCTGTAGACGCCGCCCGGCCCCGCGAAGCTACCTGACGCCGCCGCCGCGCCGCTGCCGGTGGCCTGCACGTAGGCGTCTTCGGACGCCCACGGGTTGTGCTGCACCGCAAAGCCGCTGCCGAGATCGAGGTCTTCTGCCTCTGTGCGGCCAAGGCCGATCTCGCTGGGTGGGCGGGTGAGGTCGCTGTATTCGACCACATAGCCGAAGGCCTGGTTCGGGTTCGGCGGCACGCCATTGTCGGCCCATGTGCCGGTGGCGTAAAGCGAATGCACCGTCAGATAGTCCTCTCCCGGCGGCTCGGACCACGCGTTGTTCGGCTCGGACCCGCCCCAGTCGGCATAGGTCAAAGCGCCGGAAGAGCGTGTCCAGAAGACCTCCCCGGCCTCGGGCCCGGTCGCCCATTCCCAGACGCCCTCGACACGTTCGTCGGTGCCACCGGCCCAGACGTTCGGCGAGGTCATCGCGAGGATGAAGTCATTCTCCTCGGCCGAGGTGATCGTGGCGAGATAGCCCGGCAGACCGAGGTGGCTGCGGCTCTCGGCCTCGGCTTTCGCCTCGGCCCAAGTCAACGGCCCTTCGACATATTGATACCAATGCCCGTTGCCGCCCTCGGCCTCGGACCATTGCACGATCTCGCCCAGTTCCTGCTCCTCGAAGGTGGAGATGAACACGTCCCAACCGCCATTGGTGTCGTCCGCCACGAGGTTGGATGCGCCGCTGGTGAAGACGATCCCCGAGCCGTCCGGCAGAAACTCGGGCCAGAAACTCATTCCGTCTCCGATCTCGCCCGCGACATTGGTCGAGACCGCCGTCACCGTCCCGCTGATCAGGTCCTTGATGAAAATGTCCCATTCGCCGTTGCTGTCGCGCACCGAGAGGCTGGTGGTGTCGCTGTAAAAGGCGATCTTGGTCCCGTCGGGCGAGAACACGCCGCCATAGCTGTCGCCGATCCACTGGTTGCCGAACGTGTCGGTAGAGACCATCTCGACCGCGCCGGTGAGCAGATCCTTGATGAAGAGGTCCTGCGAGCCATTGCCATCATGCGCCACGAGATTGGTCGCGCGGCTCGCAAAGAGGAGCTTCGTACCATCTGGCGAGAAAGCACCGCCGGAGCTTTCACCATTGCCCTCTGTGCCATCCGCGGCCACCGAGACGCGCGTGACCGCGGCGGTGGTAAGGTCCTTGATGAAGACATCTCCGACACCATTGCCGTCGCCGTCGACAAGATTGTCACCGCGACTGAAGAAGGCGAAGGTCGCTCCGTCCGGCGAGAAAGAAGACACACCACTGGGGCCATTGGCCCCCTCGCCCGCTGCATTGCTCGAGATCAGCGACACCGCGCCGCTGGCGATATCCTTGAGGAACACCCCGTATCCCGTGAAGTCGACGCCCGGCAGGAGGTTTTTTGCGCCACTGTAAAAGGCGACCTGCGTTCCGTCGGGCGAAAACCGCGCGCCATAGCTGGTCCCTTCGCCAGCCACGCCCTGCGCATCTGCCGAAATGAGCATGCTCTCCCCGGTCAGCAGGTCTTTGAAGGCCACCGCCTCATCCGCGACGACTGTGCTGCCCGGCGGGTAGCGGTAGGTGACGCCAAAGGCGACCCGCGTGCCATCGGCAGAAATCGCCGGGTTCCAGCCGCCTTCTTCGCTGGCGGCGACACTGGGATCGACGGTGAGCCGTTCGACGGCCCCGGTGGTCAGGTTCTTGAGATAGATGTCGCCATAGATGTTGACGTCTTCAGGCACCAGCTTCGACGCGCTCAGAAAGACGAGCAATGTGCCATCCGCGCTCAGATGGCCTTGGCTGCTGGCCCTATCGCCCTGCACCCCATCGCTGTCTGTGGAAACCAAATCGACCGATACCACCTTCAGTTGCGTCGCCATGACCCTACCCTCCAATGATCTGTTCAAAATCGCTTAAATCTATGCGGCCTTCCGGGCCCTTCGGGCTGCGGGCAAACTGCCGCCGGTTCAGAGCCCGAAGGGATACGTCTCATCCTCCCCCGCGATCACGCGCGTCGGCACCGGGGTGACGGCGCGCGTCTCGTCAAACCAGACGAACGCGTCATATTGGTCGGGCAGCGTGGCGTGGGAGTAATGGCTCCAACGCTCTGTCTCGGGACGATAGATCACGCCGATATAGCGCTCGAGCCGGGGGTCGCGGAGCGCGCGGCGCAGCGCCGGGTCCATGTCCTGCCCCATGTCGAGCAGGAACCGCTTTTCCCCGACGCCATGGCAGAGCGCTTCGTAGCTGTCGGGCCGCGAGGGGCGCACGGTCTTCACTTCCATCGGCGCATCCCATTCCGAAGCGGCGGCCACCGTCCCGCTATGGGTCCCGAAGCCGATCAGCACCGCTCGTCTGCCGAACTCCTCGCGACAAAGCTGCCCGATGTTCAATTCGCCACGGGCGCTGCCCATATCGGTGAAGCGCGCATCGCCAATGTGGGAATTATGCGCCCAGACCACTGCCTTGGAGTCGGGGCCGCCGCGGTCCAGCACATGCTTGAGCGTCTCGAACATATGGCTGTCGCGCAGGTTCCACGATTCATGCGAGCCGTAGTACATCACCCGGTAGTAGCGCTCGGCGTTGGCGACGAGCCGCGCGTTCTGCACCGCATCGAAGAACTCGTCCCCATCGCGGGCGGCATAGAGCAACTCACTCTGCAGCAGATCGAGCAGCGTGCGCATCACCGGCGCCTCGCAAAGCGCATAGCCGCGGCTGAGCGAAGCACGCCCATAGGCGGCAAGCTCCTGCGACCACGGGTCGATACAGCCATAGCGCTGTCGCGCCTCCCGTGCCGCCGCCGGATCGACCCGGTCGAGATACTCCAACACCGCGGCGATGGAGGCTGTCATGCTGTAAAGGTCGAGCCCATGAAACCGCACCTGTTCGTCGGGTTCCACCTTCGCATTGTGGTCTCGCAGTCTGGCGACGAAATCGTCGACCTCGCGATTGCGCCACATCCACGTCGGGAAGCGCGAGAACGGCAACCGCCGCGACGAGGCGCCGGGTCTGTGGCGGATGTAGCGGTCGATCTTCGCCGCATCCGGCCAGTCGGCCTCGGCGGCGACAAGCGTAAAGCCGTGCCTCTCGACGAGGCGCATGGTGATCGCCGCGCGCGCCCTGTAGAACTCGGAGGTGCCATGCGAGGCCTCGCCCAGCAGAACAACCCGCGCGCTGCCGTAGTCATCGAAGGCAGCCGCAAAGGACGGCTCCTCGGGCTCGGGCAAGGGGATCACGGCGCTGCGCAGGGCGGCGACGATCTCGGCGGGCCCCTGCAGATGGCGTTCGGGCTCTGGGTGCACCGTGTCGGGAAGCACCTGCAGGTAGTGCTCGAACCAGTTGCAGGCGATCTCGGTCGCCATCTCCAGCGCCCCCGGCTCCTCGAAAAGATGGCTCGCGCCGGGCACGATCTTCAGCATCTTCTCGCTTTCGAGGGCGAAGAGCGCCTGCCGGTTCAGCGTCAGCACGTGTTCGTCATGCCCTCCGACGATCAGCAGTGTCGGCGCGGTCACCTGCGCCAAATGCGCTCCGGCAAGGTCGGGCCTGCCCCCGCGCGAGACGACAGCGCCGATGCGCCCCTTCAGGTTCGCCGCCGCGACCAGCGCTGCCCCGGCCCCGGTGCTCGCCCCGAAGAGACCGATCGCAAGATCGGCGACATCGGGCTCGCCCGCCACATAGCCCACAGCTTCGACAACCCGCTCGGCCAGAAGCGGAATATCAAACACGTTGCGCCTGTCCTGCGCCTCTTGCGGGGTCAGCAGATCAAAGAGCAGCGTGGCAAAGCCTCGCTCGTTCAGCACCTCGGCGACGGCACGGTTGCGCGGGCTGAGCCGACTTGAGCCGCTGCCATGAGCGAAGATGATCAGCCCGCGTGGATCCTCGGGCACAACCAACTCACCGGCCAGAGCCAGCGGCGGCACGGCGACATTGCGGCGCGACGGCGCTTGGTGCGGCTCGGTGTCCTCGGCCCATGCCTGCCGCAGAAGGCCGACGGTCTCTTCGTCGCTGAGCTGATGGAAGTCATCGTAAAAGCCGCCGACACCGTAAAAGCGCGGCGCGGGGTTCAGGCAGACCACCGTGTCGGCCAGCGCGGCAAACTCCCGCGCCACCTCGGCCGGCGCCACGGGCACCGCAACGCAGATCCTGCGCGCGCCCTGCCTGCGCATGGCGATGATCGCCGCCTTCATGGTGGCGCCTGTGGCCAAACCGTCGTCGACGATCACCGCGGTCCTGTCCGCCGCCGACACCTGCGGCCGGTCGCCGAGGTAGCGCGTGCGGCTCCGTTCGAGTTCCACGAGTTCCCGCGCCCGCGCCTTTTCCAGATAGTCAGCGTCGCTGCCAAAGCTGCGCATGACCTCCTCGTTGATCACCATCTGCGGCGCCGCGCCGTCGACGATGGCCCCAAGCGCGACCTCGGGCGCGCTCGGCGCGCCGATCTTGCGCACGAAGATAAGATCCAGCGGCGCCTTCAACGCCCGTGCGACCTCCAGCGCCACCGGCACACCCCCGCGCGGCAAGGCGTAGACAACCGGCTGCTCCAGCGCCATCGACGCGAGGCGGGCACCAAGTTTGCGCCCGGCCTCTGCGCGATCGACGAAACGCTCTGTTCCTTGAGCCATCTCTGACCCTCCCGGTCTGGGTTAAGAGCCTTTGGCGCAGCGCATTCTGGAATGGACTCGCGCCGGGAGAAGGTCCCAGCCTCGCATAATATGCGCGATCGCTTCTTGACGACCGTCATTGTCGGCCCCGGATCGGGACGAGGATCCGGGGCCGCAACGACGCCTGTCACCGCGGTCCCGTCGCAGGCCTTTCTCCGCCTCGGACAGCTGACGCCCCGCCGCTTACAACGGGCATAGCGCAGCTAAGGCGCTGACATAATTTGCGAAACCATGGGTGCATGCGATCTCCCACCCCGCGTTCCAACGCGCGCAGCGGCAGCTTTTCGCCTGCGACCGCGTCACACACATTCCGCATTGATAGCGGTCAATCGCTCGCACTGCGTCGCCACTACCCTTGAGAGAAACACGCCGACATCACTCAACGGGAGCGAAGATCATGGCAGCCGATTTCGATGACCTTGACGTTTTGGCGCAGCAAGAGATTGCGGCATCCGAAACCGCGACGAATGGCGATGGCGCAAACAGTCTGAAAAACCTCATCGAACGCGGCGTGCTGGACGAAAGCGGCCGCGAGATCGGAAGCGAGTCCGCGTCTCCGGCGACGCCCGGAGAAGCCGGCTCCGGGGTGCTCGACATCTTTGTCGAAAATGGGCTGCTTTCGGGAATCCGCAGCGCGCTCGATCAATATATTTCCGACATCGAACTGGAGGGCTACCAAGTCCGGGTGGTCGAGTTCGACGGCTCTGCCGAAGAGTTGCGGTCGGAACTGGAAGCGAGATGGCTCAATGACGGGCTCGAAGGGGCGCTGTTCGTCGGCGACCTGCCGGTTCAGTATTTCAAATCCTACGATGGCTATGACGCCGACGGTCAGCTCGTGCGCTATCCGCATGATCTCTACTTCATGGATCTGGACGGCAGCTACTCCTTCAATGCGAGCGGGGCCGACGCCCATGTGGATGGCGACGGAGACGTCGCCCCGGAAATCTACGTGTCACGCTTGGCAGCCAGTCAGCTTGGCGGGCTGAGTAGCTCCAGCGAGACGGAATTGATCAATTCCTATTTCGCAAAGCTGCATGAGGTCAGGGCGGCGGGACGGCACTATCAGGAGCGTGCCATCTGGTTCGCCGACAACGACTGGGCGCCCTACACCGGCGATCTCGAGTCCCTGACGGGGCTTTATTCCGAGGTGACCGACATCCGCGCCCTCGATGAAACCACCGTCGCAAACTATGAGGCCGCGCTGCAGGACGACGTCGAGACTTTGATCCAGCAAATCCACGCTTGGAGTTCGGGGCTTTCCATTTCTAGTCCGGGCGGCGGATTGGTCTTCTCTGCGGACGTCGTCGATCTGAACGCCCAGCCGGCCTTCATGAACCTGTTCAATTGCTCGTCCGCCGATTTCACCCAGTGGTCCAACCTCGCCTCCACGTACGTGTTCCTGAGTGACGGCGTCCTCAATACGGTCGGCAGTACAAAGACCGGATCGATGCTCAATTTCGCCGATTTCTACGGGCCGCAATCCGCAGGGCTGACGCTGGGCCGCTCGTTCCTGGACTGGTTCGAGATGCATGCGGCACCAACGGATGCGCCAGTGCTCGACTGGAAGGTCGACTGGCACTACGGAATGACCATGCAGGGCGACCCGACCATGGGGCCCTCCGTTCTGCGGGCAATCCTGCCAGTGATCACTGGCACGGACTGCCGTGACCGGCTCGTGGGCACCGATGATGCCGAACTCATCCTCGGCCTCGGAGGACGCGACAGGATCACAGCGCTGGCCGGCGATGACCGCATCTTCGGCGGCGCGGGACGCGATACCATCCGTGCCGGCGATGGGGACGACTTCATCGACGGCGGGTCTGGACGGGATGTGATCTACACGGGGGCCGGCGCCGACACGGTCGTGATTTCAGACCTTCGCGGGTTCGATAAGCTCTATGATTTCGATATCGGCGTGGACACGCTCGTCATCGACATAGAGGGGATCACGCCGGACGATCTGAGTTTGAACAAATGGCGCTTGATGGCATCGGTCGACGGGTGCTGGACCAAACTCGCCTTCATCCCCAGCGCCTACCGCGAAGGCGCAACGCTCGCCCAGTTGCTCCAGCCCGAAGTGCCGGGCGATGCCTCCACGCTCTACACGCTCGACGTCGGAAGCGAAGTGCGGGGCACGCTCGATTTCCTCGAAGACCGGGACTGGTTCGGGGTCGAGTTGAGAGCAGGCGTCACCTACCGGTTCGACCTCGTGCGGGATGAGGCGTCACGCAATCCGCTGCCCGATCCCTATTTCCGTCTCTACGACGCCGAGGGACAACTGCTTGCCGCAAACGATGACTACAGCGGTCTCAATTCCCAGCTCTTCTACACTCCCACCGAGGACGCGCGGGTCTTCGCCGCAGCCGGTGCCTATGCGGACGCTTACGAAGGCGGGTACGTGCTGTCCCTCGCGGAGGCAGCCGACTTTGACGCGGTCCCCGGCGATGAAAGCACGACCGCAGAGATCGAGGTCGGCGGCGCAGCCCACGGGCGCATCGATTACCCAGGGGATGACGACTGGTTCCGCATCGCGTTGCAGGGCGGCACAACGTACCGCTTCTATCTTAGCGCCGAGACGGGCTCTGACAGCCCGCTTTGGGACCCGTATTTCTATCTCTACGATGCGGAAGGCATGTTGATCGGTGCCAATGATGACACCGGCGACAGCCTGAACTCCAGCTACCAATATACCCCCGAAAGCGATGAGCTCGTCTTTGCCTCGGCCCGTGCCTTCGGCGACTACGGCACCGGAGACTACGTGCTGAGCGTGGCGGAAAAAGAACCCGGTCTCTTTGGGATGCTGCAGGATGTCCCGGCCTACAATTGGTATCACGGCTGCTCGCCGACCACGGGCGGCAGCATCATCGGGTACTGGGATCTCAACGGCTATCCCGATCTTTTCGATGCCGAGGGCTGGGAGCAGATCAGTGCCACACCCTCGGTGCAGGACCAGATCTCCAGCCCGGCCCATAATGCGAAATACGATCCCACGCCGGACAATCCGACGCTGCCGGTGCCTCCCTACACGTCCATCGCGGATTTCATGGGGACATCCGTTGATCCGCTGGGCTATGGCTCGACCTATGTCAGTAATTTTGACGGCGCCTACCGTGGCTATCCTGCGCTTACCGGAAGCACCTTCTCTTCCCACACGCTCTACAATTTGGATACCGGCGAACCCGGGGGCAGCCTCTGGGAGGAATATGTGGCCGAGATCGACGCGGGCCGCCCCGTCGCCATGACCGTTGACAGCAACGGCGATGGGATCACCGATCATTCCATTCCCGGTATCGGCTATGAGGATCGCGGGGCCGATGGGGTCTGGTATGCCGCCTACACCACGTGGAGCGAAAGCGAGACCCCGATCTGGCGCGAATTCCGCCCCACCGCCCCCGGCGCCGCATGGGCCGTCAGCTATCTGACCTTCGTGCTGCCGGAGGGCGCCGAGGCCGCACCGACGGGCGATCTCGCTCTGGCGATGGCGGGCGGGGCGGAGCCGATCACCTCCGCACCGCTCACCTTTACCGAGGAGCTTCACGAAATCGCCGCGGCTCTGGAGATCGACGGAGACCTCGGTGCCGTCGAAGAAAAGATCCTCATGCAGGCGAAACTCATCGATTTCACGACACCCTTCGACGATCTCTTCGTGGTCTGACTTCAGCAATCGACCAGCGCGTCAGGCGGACCGCAGGAAGCCCGAAAATTCTTCGGCGGCTGGCATGAGCACCGGCGTTGCGGCGTCGCAGCCAAGCAACCGGTTGGTCATCCGCTCTTCGAGCCTGAGGCGCTCTTCCAGCATCGCCTCTCCTCCGGCCAGATCGCCCGCCGCACAGCGCTGACGCGCCTGCGCGAAGACCACCCAGCGCATGCACCACGCGTGCTGCAACAGATCGACCGTCATAGCGGCGTCGATCACGTCGAAGACCCCCTCCCGAACGCCCTCTTCCACCAGCGTGCGCATCAACGGCGTCGCGCGCCGCCGCGCCTCTTGCTCGAGCTTGAGGAAGATCGCCTCATTGCCCGCCATCATGGCGATCCGGATGACGCCCATGATCTTGTCGGCGTGCTCCAACTCCCAACGGGTGGTGCCGTCGAGATAGGCCGTGAACCGCGCGGCAGCGCCGCCTTCGCTGCGCTCGTAAACCGCCTGCCCGGCAGAATTGCTGGCGTCCGTGAGCCGCAAGAGCACCGCGCCGAGAACATCGTCCTTGGACGTGAAGTGATGATAAAATCCGCCCTTGGAGATGCCCGCCGCGTCGAGCAGCAGCGCCACGGTCACCTCCTCCCACGGGTGAGTCGACAGAAGGTCGGTGGCAACGTCGAGGATCGCTGTGCGGCGATCTTCGGCGGACATTCTGGAACGTTTGGTGTTCACGATTACGTTCTCCGTCAGCTCTGGCCTTGATTACCGACCAACCGTCGGTATGTAAAGCGGTCAGACGTCATTTCGATCACGCCTTGATGAGCGAGAGTAGCAGCATGACCGACCACCCCGCCGCCGAGGCGACGCCCGAAGCTCTGCGGTTCGAGACCGACCGCGGCTCGTCGCGCCCGTTCTGGATTGCGATTTCCTTGGTCGCCGCCATCATTCTCTGGATGGGCAGCGGCTTTTTCCTGCCCGGCTCCGAGCCCGAGGCGGAATCCGCCGCCGACGATCCGCTGCCGCCGTCGGTGATGGTCCTGCAGTCCAAGGCCGAGCCCGTCACCCTCAGCTACCGCGCCGAAGGTCAGGCCCTGCCCGACCGCGATACCGACGTCATCGCCGAAACCGCAGGCACGGTGATCGAAATGCCCTTCGCCAAGGGCGACCGGGTGCAGCGCGGCGACGTGCTGGCACGGCTCAATTCCGCCCGCGCCGAGGCGGCGCTCACCCAAGCCGAAGAGCAGCGGGCCAATGCGCAGCGCGAGTTCGACAACGCCGCGCAGCTGTTCGAACGCGGGGTCGCCACCAACGACCGGCTGTCCGAGGCCCGCGCGGCGCTCGCCGCCGCCGAGGCCGATGTCGCCAGCGCCGAAGAGGCCATCGACAATCTCGTCGTCGAGGCCCCCTTTGCCGGGCGCATCGAAGGACTTCCCGCAAGCGAGGGGGAGTATGTGCAGGCCGGGGCCACGATCTCGCGCGTGGTCGACAATGATCCGCTGACCGTGGCCATTCAGGTGCCGCAACAGGCGCTGAGCCGGATCAGCGAGGGTCAGAGCGCTGAGGTCAACTTCATCACCGGCCAGACGCGCGAGGGCCGGGTCAGCTTTGTCGGCGCCGCTGCCGCCTCGGAGACCCGCACCTTCCTGACCGAGATCGAGGTCGAAAATCCCGGCGGCGAGGTGCCCGCAGGTGTGTCGGCGCAAGTGACGATCCCCACCGGCGAGGCCACGGCCCATCGCATCGCCCCGTCGATCATCTCGCTGGACGAGGCCGGGCAGATCGGCCTCAAGACGGTCGAGGACGGGCGCGTCGCCTTCCACCCCATCCAGATCGTGAAAACCGAGATCGACAGCGTCTGGGCCACCGGGCTCGACGACGACGTCACGATCATCACCGTGGGCCAAGGCTTTGTGCGCGACGGCGAGGAGGTCCGCGCCGAGCCTCAGGAACAGACCGAGCAGGTGTCGGATGCAGCCGCGGGCGTCCCGCTCGAGATCGCGGAGGACAAGCCGTGAACAGCCTGATCGACGCCGCCTTCTCCCGTGGCCGGGCGATGATGATCCTGCTGGGGATGATCCTCGTTTTCGGTGCCGTGGCCTATATCTCGATTCCCAAGGAAGCGAACCCCGAGGTTCCGCTGCCGCTGGTCTATGTCAGCACCACGCTCGACGGCATCAGCCCGTCCGACGCCGAACGCCTGCTGATCGAGCCGATGGAGGCCGAGTTCGGCGCCATCGAAGGGCTCGAGAAAATGTCCGCCGAGGCCACCGAAGGCTTTGCCAGCGTGCAGCTCGAATTTGCCGCTGGCGGCGATATCGACGAAGCGCTCGACAAGGTGCGCGAGGCCGCCGACACGGTGCAGAGCGACCTGCCCGAAGATGCCACCACGCTCAACGTCACCGAGATCAACACCGCGCTCTTTCCGATCATCACCGCCGTGCTGTCCGGCCCCCTGCCCGAGCGCACCCTCAATGACGTCGCCGAGGCGGTGCAGGACAAGCTCGAAGCGCTGCCCGGTGTGCTGGAAGTGGATATCGGCGGCGCGCGCGAGGAATTCCTCGAGGTGCTGATCGACCCGACCGTCTTCCAGACCTACAACCTCAGCTTCGAGACGCTGACCAGCCAGCTGCAGCGCAACAACCAACTCATCGCCGCAGGCGCCATCGAGACCGGCGGCGGGCGCATCGTGCTGAAGGTGCCCGGGCTGATCGAAGACCTCGAGGACGTGATGGCCATGCCGGTGAAGGTCGATGGCACCACCGTCGTCACCTTTGGCGACGTTGCCACCGTGCGCCGCACCTTCGAAGACCCCACCGGCTACGCGCGCATCGACGGCCAGCCCTCGCTGGCGCTGGAGGTCACCAAACGCTCGGGCGCCAATATCATCGACACCGTCGCGGCCACCAAAGCGGTCATCGACGAGATGAGCGCCGACTGGCCCGAAAGCCTGCGCGTCACCTACCTGCAGGACCAGTCCGAGCAGGTGAAGACGCTGCTTTCCGATCTCGAGGCCAACGTCATGGCCGCCGTCATGCTGGTGATGATCGTCATCGTCTTCGCTCTCGGGCTGCGCTCGGCGATCCTTGTCGGTCTGTCCATTCCGGGCGCGTTCCTCGCCGGGGTCGCCATCATCTGGGCGATGGGGTTCACCATGAATATCGTGGTGCTTTTCGCGCTGATCCTCGTGGTGGGCATGCTGGTCGATGGTGCCATTGTCACCGTCGAGCTTGCCGACCGCCGCCTGCAGGAGGGCGACAGCCCCAAGGCCGCCTATGCCCATGCCGCCAAGCGCATGGCTTGGGCGATCATCGCCTCCACCGCCACCACGCTTTCGGTGTTCTTCCCGCTGCTGTTCTGGACCGGGCTCATCGGGCAGTTCATGAAATATCTGCCGATCACCGTGATCCTGACGCTGGGCGCCTCGCTCTTCATGGCGCTGATCTTCATCCCCGTGCTCGGCGGTATGATCGGGCGCAACCAGCCGCAGACCGCACAGGCAAAGGCCACGTTGCACGCCGCCGAGCGCGGCGACCCGCGCCGCATTCCCGGTTTCACAGGTGCCTACGTGCGCCTCTTGGAGCGCGCGATCCTGCGGCCCTGGACCACCGTGGTTCTGGCGCTGGCGCTGCTGCTCGGCGGGTTTGCCCTCTATGGTCAGTTCGGGCGTGGTATCTCGTTCTTCCCCTCGGTCGAGCCGGAATTCATGCAGGTGCAGGTGCGCGCCCGCGACAACCTGTCGATCTACGAGCGCGACGATCTGGTCCGCAAAGTCGAGGACAGGCTCACTGGCACCGAAGGCATCGAGAGCGTCTACGCTCGCTCGACCATGAGCGCGGGTGGCGGCGAGGAAGACGTGATCGGCACTCTGCAGCTCGATCTGGTGGACTGGCAGGCGCGCCGCACCGCCGCCGAGATCGGCGAGGACATCCGCGCCAAGATGGCCGACATCGCGGGCATCGACGTGCAGGTGGAGACCGAAAGCGGCGGCCCGTCCAGCGGCAAGCCGGTGAACCTGCGCGTCTCGGCCGAAGATTTCACTCAGCAGAGCGCGGCGGTCGATAAGGTGCTGGCTGCGATGGAGCGTGTCGGCGGCTTCACCGATGTGACCGACACCCGCCCGCTGCCCGGCGTCGAGGTGGCGATCAACGTCGACCGCGCCGAGGCCGCGCGCTTCGGTGCCGATGTCAGCCTGCTGGGACAGGCGGTGCAACTGCTCACCCAAGGCATCACCGTCACCGACTATCGCCCGCCGGACGCCGACGGCGAGCTGGACGTCCGGGTGCGCTTCCCGAACGACTCGCGCTCGCTGTCGGAACTGACCAACCTGCGCGTACCCACTTCGGCGGGGCTCGTGCCGATCTCCAACTTCGTGACCTTCGAGCCGGTGGAGCGCGTCGGCGTCATCCGCCGCATCGACGAGCAGCGCGTCACCACCATCGAGGCCAATGCCGCCCCGGGGCTGCTGGTCAACGATCAGGTCACCGCCCTGCGCGCCGCACTTGATCAGGCCGATCTGCCAGACAGCGCAAGTTATGAGTTCGCGGGCGAGGCCGAGGACCAGCAGGAGTCGATGACCTTTCTGGCGCTCGCCTTCGTCGCCGCCATCGTGCTGATGTTCCTGATCCTCGTGGTCCAGTTCAACAGCTTCTACCAGTCCTTCGTGGTGATGAGCGCCATCGTCTTTTCCATCGGCGGCGTGCTGCTGGGGCTGGTCGTCACCGGGCGCCCCTTCGGCATCGTCATGGGAGGGGTCGGCGTGATCGCCCTTGCGGGCATCGTGGTGAACAACAACATCGTGCTGATCGACGCCTATAACGACCTGCGCAAAGATGGGCTTTCGCCGCTGGAAGCGGCGCTGCGCACCGGCGCGCAACGTCTGCGCCCTGTTGTGCTCACCTCGATCACCACGGCGCTGGGGCTGATGCCGATGGTGCTGGGAATGAACATCAATTTCATCTCGCGCGAGATCGTCTTCGGCGCCCCCTCGACGCAATATTGGACCGAGCTGTCGAGCGCCATTGCCGGCGGGCTGGTGATCGCCACCGTGCTCACCCTCGTGGTGACCCCGGCGATGCTGATGCTGCGGGAAAAGCGCGAGACACGTTCGATCCCGCGCAGCCCTCAAGAGGAGCGGGCAGTCACCTGACAAACGGCAGGGCGCGTCTCACCTGTGACGCAGCGCAAGTGGCACGGGCGGGACCGCCTCCGGCGGGCGTATTTTCAAAGAGAAGAAGCGAAAGGCGAGGCGCTGGCTTTCATGCGCGGCCTGTGCACGGGCTCAGCGCAGGGCAAACACCGTATGCAGCGCGCGGCCCACGGCCACCGACAGCACGGACATATGGGTCTCGCCCGCGTATTCCTCGAAGCGCAGGGTGAGTTCGGGAAATCGCGCCAGTGCCGCATGCATCTCTCGGGCCGCCTCGAGCGTGCGGTGCCGCAGCAGGGCGGCGCGGCGCGCTTCGGCCTCTTGTGCATCTTCGGGGCGGGCCAGAAACGGCGCCAGCCGCGATCCCTCCCATTCCCCGGCCGAAAGGTGAACCGTCAGCGACCGCCCCGCCGGCGCAAAGCGCTCGAGATGGCGCAGCAGAAAGCTGTCTTCCCAAGTGATCGACGGGCTGGCGGCGATCCAGTGACTGAAGGCCTCGGGCCGGGTGAACATCAGCCACAGCGCAAAGAGCCCGCCAAAGGAATGCCCAAAGAGACCGCGGCGGCTGGGATCGAGGATCACCCCCTGCTCCGTCAGGAAGTCGCGCAGGTCTTCGAGAAGAAAGCGCGCCATCTCGGCGCCGCCGCCGGTCCGGACCTCGGGCGTGCCCGGCCAGAACGGCGGATAGGTGGCGCCCGGCGGCGGACCGAGGTCCCAGCTGCGCCGCAGCGGATCAAAGGCCGCTTCTGTCGGATAGCCCACCGCGATCAGCACGCCCGGCCCAAGGTTGCTTGCGGCGGGATAGGCCGATTGCGCCCGCATCGCGTCGACCGCCGTGGCGATGACCGCATTGCCATCGGTCAACACCAGCGAAGGCCAGCCGCGTTTTGGCATCTCTCCGGGCGGGACCCAGAGGAACACCCGGCGCAGCGCGCCGCTCACCCTGTCGCGCAGGTCGTACCAGCGCGTCCCAGCCACAAGGGCCTGCCCCTCGGCAACCAGCGCGCCGGTCATCGCCGCGCCCCCCGAACCGCCGGTTTGCGCATTTTGCGCGAAATGAGCTTAAAATCGTGTCTTTCTGGCATCGCCAGAAGCGTGCCGAGAGGTGTTTCACGCATTTTCGGCCACTGAGCCCTTCCGCTTGAAATTTTAACTTAGTAATATAGTAAGAAATAGCTATGCCAAGACCCAGAGCGCGCGTCAGCCGCGCGCTCCAACCTCAGCCAGCCGACCTTCCCACCAAAGACCGATAGGTACCGCTGGATGACCCCCTTCTCCCTCACCCGCGCCGGTGCGGCTGCGCGCCGCAATGTTCTTCGCGCAAATCCCCGGGTTCTGCTGCTGGCCAGCACCGCGCTGATGCTGCCGATTGCCGCCGTCGCACAGGATGGCGACACCCCCTTTGAGCTGCGCCCGATCCAGCTTGGCATCGCCGATGATGACGCGGCGACGACGGTGGCGCAGCAGACCACCGCCAGCACCAAGACCACCGCCGATATTCTCGACACCCCCGCCTCGGTCTCGGTGGTCACCTCTGCCGAGATCGCCAAACGCGGCGCGCAGAACCTCGAGCAGGTGATTGGCTACACCGCAGGCGTGTCGGTCAACGAATGGGGCGGCGACGACCGCTACGACGGCTTCCGCATCCGGGGCTTCGATCTCACGTCGCTTGGTCTGCTCTACCGCGATGGCCTGCCGCAGCGCGGCGCTGGCTGGACCTACGCGCGCCGCGAGCCCTATGGCATGGAGCGGGTCGAGGTGCTTAAGGGTGCCAACTCCTCGCTCTTTGGTCTCAGCGCGCCGGGCGGGCTGATCAACGCCGTCTCGAAGACCCCGAAGAGCTATCGCTTTGGCGAGATTTACAGCACCCTCGGCGCGGATCATGCGGAGCTCGGCTTCGACATGGGCGACACGCTGACCGAAGACAGCACCCTGTCCTACCGGCTGACCGGCAAATGGCAGGACAGCGAATATTCCTACGACCACTCCAACGACGACCGCGCCTATCTGCAGGGCGGGCTCACCTGGCGTCCGACCGAGGCGACCACGCTCACCCTGCTTGCGGAGTACAACAAACGCGAGGGCGTGCCGGGCAACGGCATCCCCTCGGGCTATGGCATCGACCGCGACACTTTCCTTGGCGAGCCCGAGTTCAACGAGATGGACTCGGTTGAACGCAGCATCGCGCTGCAGTTCAGCCATGACTTCGGCGGCGGGCTGAGCCTGCGCTCCAATGCGCGCTACAGCCTGTTTGATCTCGATTACGAGCAGGTCTACGGCGCCAGCCCCACGGACCCGGATGCGGCGCGCTCTGCCTTTGCCGTCTACAGCGACAGCGCGCAATTCGCGATGGACACCGCGTTGCAGTATGAGACCGAGCTCGGCGGCGCGCAGAGCCGCACGCTGCTGGGTGTCGAATACAGCCATATCACCGTCGACGAGGATGATTTCTTCGGCACCGTTGAGGGCATCGACGTGAACGATCCCGATTACTGCGACAGCGCCTGCACCATCTCGCTCGTGCCCTATTACGACTGGACCCCCGAGCAGACCAACAGCGCGCTTTACCTGCAGGAAGAGCTGACCTGGGGCCAGTGGATCGCCACCGCCGGACTGCGCAAGGACTGGATCGATTTTGACGTCGAGGATCACCTCGCGGATACGACCACCGAGGAAAGCTATGAGCATGTCTCGGGGCGTTTTGGTCTGACCTATAAGATCACCCCCGAACTGGCGATCTACGGCAATTACTCCGAGAGCTTCTCGCAGGATGTCTGGGGCCTTGGCAGCGAGCCAACCGAGGGGACGCAATATGAGGTCGGGGTGAAATACCGCCCCGAGGGCACCAATGCGCTGTTCACCGCCGCGCTGTTTGATCTGACGCAGACCAATGTGTCGACCGCCGTAAGCCCGACCGAATACCGGCAGATCGGCGAGATCGGCGTGCGCGGCCTCGAGTTGGAGGCCAAGCTGGACGTCACCGAACGCTTTGGCCTGCTCGCGTCCTACTCCTACTGGGATGCCGAGATCCGCGAAGACGGGATCGTCGGCAATGAGGGCAACCGCCCTGCCCGCACGCCCGAGCATCTTGCCTCGATCTGGGCCGACTACACGATCCCCGGCAGCGGCGCGCGCGGCGACATCGATCTCGGCGCTGGCATCCGCTACGTCGGCAGCACATGGGGCGATGACGCCAACACCGTCGAGAATGACGCCTACACGCTGGTCGACGCATCGGTTGGCTACGCGCTGACCGAGGATCTCGACCTCAACCTCAACGTCAGCAACCTCTTCGACGAGGATTATGTGACCACCACCTACTATGGCACCGACTATTACGGCGATGGCCGTACGGTGACCGCGACGCTGAAATACAGCTGGTAAGCGTCACGGCCGGACCGCCCCACAAACGCCGGGCGGTCCCGATCCTGCGCCCCCTTTGCAAGGAGCCCTCATGACCCGGCCACGCGCTCTTCTGTCCCGACGCGGCTTTCTGTCCTCAAGCGCCTGCCTGCTCGCCACGCCCGCGCTTGCGGCCACCGGATCCGGGCTGCGGTTCGACAATGTCTACGGCGAGACGCAGCTGCCCGCCCCGGCAAAGCGCGTCGTCTCGCTTGGCTACAACACCCATGATGCGCTGCTGGCGCTTGGCGTCGTCCCCGTCGGCATCCGCTATTGGTACGGCGACTATCCCTATGGCGTCTGGCCTTGGGCACAGGACTTGCTGGGCAGCGCGCAGCCCACGGTGATGACCGGCGAGGTTTCGATCGAGACCGTGGCCAGCCTCACCCCGGATCTCATCGTCGCCAGCGGCTCGGGCATCTCGCAGGACGAATACGCGCTCCTGTCGCAGATCGCCCCGGTACTGATGCAGGATCCGGCCTATTCCACCTACGGCAGCCCTTGGGACGTGGAACTGCAGCGGATCGCCCGCGCCACCGGAACCGAAGATCGGGCGAAACAGCTCCTCGCGCAGGTCCGTGAACGGTTCACGACTTTCCGCGAGGCGCATCCCGACTGGCAGGGCCAGAGCGCGGTCTGCGCGTGGCATGACGGTGGCCAGACCGGCGCCTTCATGGGCGGCGACACCCGCGCGCAATTCCTTGCAGAGCTGGGGTTCCGCCCGCCCGAGCGCCTGCAGCAGATGCAGGTGATCGACGGGTTCTACACCGCGCTCTCGCCCGAGGATCTGTCGCCCATCGACGCCGATCTGCTGATCTGGATTTCCTCGGACGAGCGCGCCTCTGACATCGCCAGCCTCGCCATGCGCCGCACGCTCAGCGCCTATGCCGAAGGCCGCGAGGTGTTTTGCAACGAGCTTTTGGCCGGGGCGCTGTCCTTCGGCAGCGTGCTGTCGATGCCCTTCGCCCTCGATCGGCTCGGCCCGGAATTCGCCGCCGCCCTCGACGGCGACCCAACGACCGCCGTGCCGACGGCACAGGCGGCGGGTCTGCTGCCCTAGCCCTTGCGGTCTGTCTCCGGAAACTTCGGGCATTCGCGGAAAATCCGCGCCTTGCAGGTCCGGCAGATCTCGGGATCAACATCCGGCACCACGCGTGCCAGCGCGTCGCGTTTGGACAGATGGATGTGGTCGCGCCCGAGCGATTTGAAGACCTCGAACCGCGCGAGCTTCTCGAAAGAGGTCAGCGTCAGCAGCTTGATGTGCAGCGCCCCGCCAAGCGCCTTGCGCCGCTCGGACTGCTCGACCAGCAGTTCGGCGGCGGGAAGGTCTATCTCGCCGCTGCCCGCTATGCTGAACAGCACGTGCTTCTGGCTTGGCCGTTCCAGTTCGAAGCGGCGGAATTCGCGGCGGATCGCCTCGACCGTGCCAAAGTAAAACGGCCCCTCAAGCATGGCGATCATCAACTGCGGGCATTCGTCGAGATGATACAGGCGCGCCGAGCGGATCACCCGCCCTTCGGTCGAGGGGTCGGGGGCGGAAATGGCGATGATCGGGCTGGCCGTGCGGCGCAGGAACAGAAACAGCGACATCATCACGCCGACGTAGATCGAGAACTCCAGATCGACGATCACCGTGGTCGCGAAAGTGACCAGCGCAATGGCCGTCTCAGAGGTTGAATGGCGGATCAGATGCGCGATTTCCCTCAGGTTTATCAGCCGCCAAGCAACCAGCATGATCACCCCGGCCATGCCCGCGATTGGCACTTCGGCAAAATAGGGCGCGACAAGCAGCAGGATCGCCGCAAGGAAGGCCACGCAAAACAACATGGACAGCGGCGTCTTGGCCCCAGCCTCAAAGTTCACACCAGAGCGCGTGAAGGAAAAAGTCGAAGGGTAGCACTGGAAAAACGCGCCGCCGATATTCGAAAGCCCCTGCCCCACGAACTCGCGGTTGCCGTCGATCATCTGACCGCTTTTCGAGGCCAACGCACGCGCCACAGACATCGCCTCAAGCAGTCCCACCACGCCGATGGCCAGCGCGCCCGGCGCGGCGCAGCGGCCAGCGCGGGGCGACGGGCCCGGTCGCATAGAAGAAACTTTCCAGCGCGATACAGGCGGCCCCATAGGCACCGGCGGGATCGGTAAAGCGCGCACGCTCGATCCGCAGGTTGTTGCGCTGCTGCGGCATCACCCTGCCGGGCAGCTCTTCGCGCAGCCGCGAGACGAAGGCCTCTGGCGCGCCGCTGAGATCGCCACCAAGGACGATCATTTCAGGTCCCAGCAATGTCACCGTGGTTCCCAGCGCCAGCAGAAACGCCTCGCTCACCTTGTCCCACTCCGGGTGGTTCATGGCCGCCGACAGCAGGGCGCTGCGCGACAGCTCCGGATTGCCGACCAGCGCGCGCAGCGGCTCTTCGGAAAAGAACCGCTCAAGACAGCCCCGCCCGCCACAGCGGCACGGACGTCCGCCCGGCTCCACCACCACATGCCCGATCTCGACGGCGCTGCGCCGGCCCATAGGGCCGGTCTGCGCATAGCCCGCGCCGATGCCTTTGCCGAGCAGCAGGTAAAGCAGGCTCTCCGCCTCTTTGCCCACGCCATAGCAGCATTCGGCCAGCGCCAGCGCGGTGGCGTTATGTTCAACGACCGCTGGCAGGCCAAGCTCGGCCTCGAACGCATCGGCAAAATGCACATCGTGCCATCCGGTCAGAATGGAATGGGTGTTCACCCGCCTGGTTTCATCGACACTGCCGGGCACGCCGATGCCAACGCCAAGGATCCGGTCAGCGGGCACCGCGCTCCGGGCGATCAGCCCCCGCGCAAGTTCTGCGATCCGCGCCACAAGCGCGTCGGTCGGCTCGCTCAGATCATAGGCAAGCGTCTCGGTCAGGCTCAGAGACAGCGACACATCCGACAGGGCCACATGCACCTGCCTTGCCCCAAGGTGAATGGCGAGCACATAGCGGCACTCTGAATTGATTTCGACGGTGACCGGCGGGCGCCCGATGGCCGCAGCCTCCGAGGCACTGCCCTCGCGGATGATCCCTTCGAGACGCATCTGCGCAGTGATCTTTGTGACACCCGCCGACGAGAGCCCGGTCTCGCGCGTCAGGTCGGCCCGTGACATCGGGCCTGCGTCTCGAAGACGGGTCAGAATCTCTCCGGCGGCGGTGCGTGTCATGTCTCTCTCCCTTACTTATCTTACTAAGTAAACTAACTACCACGCGTCAATGACTATCTCTGACTCTGTTTGTGTCAAAAGCGTGATTTACGCCTGCAAAAAACTTCTTAAGTCATTGTCTGGAAATGGAATTGTTGGTTGTTTTGGGAATCTGGGGGGATTTCGGAAGGTCAGCGCCGCGTTTCAGTCCCACAGACCGCGCTGACGGAGCCTTGCCCAGCGTCTTGCCCTGCGTATTGCCCCGCGATCAGCCACCCTGCCCAAGGACGTCCGGTCACCCTGCCCTGCGCTGATCGCCGGTCGTCCAACGCTCTCGGCGGCTTTCTGGCTTTGTACTGTCAGTGTGAGGCGCGGTCTCGTCGTAGCCGCTCAGGCCAGACCCAGACAAAATCATCAGCGGCGCCAGAGGCGCGGATGATCGGACACAGAGCAGGCATCACCCGTTCGACGCCTGCGCATTTGGTATGCGAGCCCATGGCCCGGCTTAGGCTCGCTTGCGGATCAGGACCAGACCGTCCAGCCGTCGCGCGCTCCGTGGCCGAAAAGTTCAAGGAACGGCCCCCAGCTGCAACGCTCGATGATATGGTATTGCGCGTCGGGCTTGCCGCTCTCTCCGGTTTGGCCAACAGCCGCAGGCGGAATGAAATTCACCGTGCTGCGCGCCGGCGCCAAGGTGCGAACGTTCTTGCCGCGAATACCGAAAAGCAAAAGCGCCGTCGTGTCGGCGAAGACCTCGCCGTCGTCGATCTGAAGCTGGGCCTCGTCGGTGGCCGACTTTTGCCACACGATGTTGCTCGTGTATTTGAAGCCCCAGGACTGCAGCACTTTCATGCCCTCGGGCAGACGTGCATTCGGAACCCAAAGATAGCAATGCGCCCGATCTTCCATATGGTCAGCGACCGGCAGAGCGCAGATTTCTTCAAACCTTTGCGCTAGAGGCTTGCCCGCCGGATTGGCCCGAAATGGGTCCGCAAGGACGCAACCAAATTTCTGGCCGTCAAGGAAAGCGTTCAGGTCTGCGGCGGCACTGGCGCTGGCGGTCTCGGTCATTGTCGTATCCTTGTTTCGCGGGTTGGGTATCTGCGGAATCGCGGTGGAAGTCGACCCATCAATCCAATTGCCTTGCGTCGCGAGAGTTCACAGCTGTGAACCTTCACGCGGCGCGGCGATCGAGGGCCATGACCATGCGGCTTGCCGAGAACGTCCCTTCGCGCGCCTTGCGGGTCAGATGGCGAAGGTAGCCGCCGGGATTGCGAATGTCTGAGAACCTCTGAAGCATCGCACAAAGCGTCGCCGCGGCCTGTTCCGGGCCCATGGCTTTCTTGGCGTCGGTCCAAGCAGAGTCTGAAATGCCTGTCATGGGTCTGATCTTCTCGGCAGCTCTGACCAGACTGTGCCAGTCGTGGATGGGATCTGGGGTGAATACCGCGATTTCAGAGCAGGTGTTCAGGATCAGGCGCAACGGTGGCGGAGGCACTTCCCGTTTCTCGGCAGAGTCGGGTGCATCGTCAGAGGTGGCGCAAGGCTCTTCTGCAGTCGAAGTCTCGATTACAGGGGATTCAGAGTCATAAGAGTCTTCTTGTGACTTCTGTTGATGCTGCTCATTCTGGGCGGCACTGGTGCTCATTTCGGGCGTTTCGAAGTCCAACAGACGGGTCGCGCGGGTGACGGCCTCGTGCAGAGTCTGGCCGATTTTTTCGAGCTCTTCGCGGTCGAGTTGGCGGCGCAGGTCGCGGGCGGTCAGCCGCGCAAGGTCAGAGAAGGCATCCCAAGGGCCTTGGACCTGTTCGGCTCTGCCAAGGTCGGCAAGCGCGGCAAGGTCACGGCGCAGCAGGCTGGCGGTGTCGCGGAGGGCTTTGATCTGCGCGGCGTGCTCGCGGGCTTCGGAGGCGCGTTCCGCGATTTCGGCGGCACGGTGGAGCAGGGGGCTGAGATCAAAGCCGAAAGCGATCTTTTGACCGGAAACGCGGCGCGCGTACCGTTTACCGTTGGGGCTGTCGCGGCGGATGAGGAGCCCGGCCGCAACCAGCCGCGCGAGATGCCGCCGCATGGTGGAGTTCGGCATACCGTTCGCGCGGGCGCAGATCGTCTCGTTGGAGGGATGAATGACCAACCCCTGCGCGGCGTCGAGCCGGGCCTCGGGATGAAAGCTCAGAAGCGCCTGCAGCAAGGTGATGTCACGGTCCGACAAATCGAAGCTTTTGCGCGCGGTGGTCAGATCGCGAAGGATTTGCCACTTGTCGATGGCGCAGGGGGCATTGCTGGCCGAGGGCCGCGCTCGGACAGAGGCCAGAACAGCCTCTGCCGATCGCCCAAAAGGCGTGATGGGGTGATAACCCATGTTTTCTATTCACGAAGACAAAAAATACCCGTGCCGCGAATCGATTTCGACTTGCGGACAATGGCTCCGGACACTACCTTGAGGGTGCTAAGAACAAGTCAGGGTCTCGTGGAGCAAATGCTTTGCGGGGCTCTTTCTTTGTCGGCTCGTGCCTCCTATCTCTTTGTCATCGTTGACTGCTCAGTCTTCCGCGCGGTTTTTCCAGCGCGCGTGAAGCTCTTCGAAGACGCCCTGCGCTTCGGACTCGATCCAGTCCGCGAAACGGGGGTCATCCAATTCCATGTTCAGCCCTTTGGCGGTGCGCTTGAGCGTTCCGGCCTTGCGCCCATCGGCCACCAGCGTCTGACGGCGTGGTTTTTCGGCCACTTTGGGTTTTGCTGCGGCGGGACGGGCAGGGGCGGGGGCCAGATGGCCCATCACCGCCTCGAAGGCGGCGACAGAGACATCTTCGGGCGGGGTCCGGCCATGGACCACATCGACCTGAGCCCGGGTGTGTATGTCATCGGCGAGCTTGGCCAATTCGTCGCGGTCCGCACCGGTCTCTTCGATGGCGCGCGCCATCGCCTCCCAGCGGGGACGGCCGATGCCATGGGCGGCACCGATGGCGGTCGCCAGATCGCGGCCGATCATCTCGGCCACGGACAGGGCCATGGAGACCGACGATTTGGTGACGGTCAGCACTTCGGCCACTTGGCTTTGGTTGCCGAACCCGCTTTCGACCAGTTCGCGGGCAAAGAGCGCCTTTTCGATGAACGACAGATCGCGCCGCGCCATGTTCTCGGAGATCTGCGCGGTCATGGCGTCGCGCTCGTCGAGCGAGGCCACCAATGCGCGGACCTTGGTGACCTTGTCAGAGGCGCGGATCGCTTCGAGGCGGCGGCGGCCATAGACGAGCAGATAGCGCCCGTCTTTTTCAGGGTCGCGGCGCACGAGGATCGGCACGGTCTGGCCATTGGCCTCGATCGCGTCGCGCAGATCATGCACATCCGACGGGTCGAGACGGTCGCGGGTGCGGGTGTCTTCGATCTGCGTCGGATCAAGCTCCCAGACGCGATGGCTGTCGACCGCATCGCGGGCCGAGCGAAGCGCCCGGTTGGTGGTCATCATCGGCGAGCCGGTCCCCGCCTGTTTGCCCGCAGCCGCAAGGCTGTCGAGCATGGACATGCGTTTTTTGCGTGTGTCGCTCATCGGTCAGATCCTCAATTTCCCCACATCGTCCGCAGCGCGGCGCCTCAGCGTCCCCATGTTTTCTGGATCAGCGCGGCGATCTCGTCGTTGACCGCGTTGAGGCTTTCGAGCGCGCGGTCGTAGGTGGCGCGGGTGAAGGCGCTGCGGTCGACCTCGTAAAGCGTCTGCTTGGTGAGGCCCGCGTCAGAGATGGCGGTGGATTTCAGCATTGGTGCGTTCAGCACCTTCTCGGCGTACATGGTGCGCAGGAAGGCGACGATGCGGTTCTGCGGCGCGTCGGTCGGCTCGTAGCGGGTGAGCAGGTAGCGCATCCAGTCGTGTTTCATGTTGGCGCCGCTTTCCGCGATCACATCCATGAGGTCGGCGGTCATGCGCAGGAACTGCGACATGGACATCACGTCGAGCATCTCGGGGTGGATGGTGACCAGCACGCCGGTGGCGGCGGAGAGCGCCGACATGGTCAGGAAGCCCAGCTGCGGCGGGCAGTCGATCACCACCACGTCGTAGCGGTCGTCGACCTGCTCGAGCGCTTCCTTGACCCGGAAGAAGAAGAGCCCGGCATTGCCCTGCGCCAGCGCGCGGGGGGTTTCATGCTCGAATTCCATCAGCTCGAGGTTGCCCGGAATCAAATCGAGGCCGGGGATATAGGTCGGGCGGATGATCTCGGTGATCGGCACCGGATCGTCATAGCGGATGGCGTCATAGAGCGTGCCGCCGTCGGTCAGGTCAAACTCGGGCTGGACGCCGTGCAGGGCAGTGAAAGACGCCTGCGGGTCGAGGTCGATGGCCAGAACGCGGTAGCCCAGAAGGGCAAGGCGCTGCGCGAGATGCGCACTGGAGGTCGTCTTTCCCGAGCCGCCTTTGAAGTTCATCACGCCGATGACCTGCAGGTGATCGCCATCGCGGCGTCCGGGCAGGTAGTCGCCGGGCTTGCGGGCGGTTTTCTCTAGCAGGATGCGCAGCGCGTGGATGTCATGCACCGAATAGAGCCGGCGGTTGCCGGGGGTCAGCTCGGGCGAGGGGCCCTTGCCGTCCAGATGCAGTTTGCGCAGGTAAGAATCATTTACCCCGAGGAGCGCGGCGGCTTCCCCGGAGGTGAATTTGCGCATTTCCTTCGACGCGTCGGGCGGAAACAGGCTTTCGGCCTGAGCATGGAGCTGCGCCGTAAGCCGTTCGGAATGCTCACGAATAACCGAGTTCAGGTCTTCGTCTTCTGTGGTATCGTGCATAGGCGCGGTATCCTGCTCACTGTCTTGCCTCGATGCCTCGCGCTGCCCCGTTGGACGTCTTCGGCGTCCTATCGTGTTCACGGTTTTTGGCGTGTTCCGGCTCTTTTTCGTGACTATTGCCGAAGGGACGCGAGTCGCGCAAGAAGTTTTCCACAATGATCAGTGGCATGGCCCTTGTTGTGCGGCGAGATTGACCGAGGTCTGTGCGGCGAGATTGACCGAGGTCTGCGCGGCGGGACTGACTGCGGCAGGGGAGGGGGCTCCACCGCGGCGGGTCCCTGTGGATAACTTGCAACATCCGCTTTCAGAAAGATCGCGCAACCTGAATACCTTTTCGTGAACGCCGGGACGCGCCTTAGCCTTGGTGGATGGGGAACAGGTGAGACAGGGAGTGTAGTATGAAGAGGATCGTGGCACTTTCGATGATCCTGGCGCTTGGCGCGTGTGAGAATGCATCGTTCAGCGACCGGACATTGTCGACGAAGGACACCTCGAGCCTGAGCTTTTATCCGGATGATCAGCTTTTGGTGTCGGCCAAGATGCAGTTCCGGGACGGCAATTATGGTAAATCTTACAAGATGTTCAAAGAGGCGCTGGACGTGGTGCCCGACGACACGGCGGCGTGGCTGGGCTTTGCCGCAAGCTCGGATATGCTGCGGCAGTTCGAACGTTCGGATTACGCCTACCGCCGCCTTCAGCCGGTGATCGGCCATCGCGTCGAGTTCCTGAACAACTACGGCTACTCGATGCTGCTGCGCGGCGAGCTGGTGGCTGCGCGGAAGTACTTCCTTGCCGCCTACGAGAAGGATCCCTCCAACCCGGTCACGGCGAACAATCTTGAACTTCTGCGCAACTCGGTGAACTCGCCGAAGCGCGCGCCCGGAGACCTGCGCGGCCTCTGATCGCGACCGCTATGGAGATGATCTCGACAGGTGCGCAATGGGCCGCCATCGGTCTGCTTGGCTGGGTGGCGGTCTATGACGCGCGGCATTTCCGCATTCGAAATGCCGAAGTGCTGATCATGCTCGCCCTCTACGTGCTGGCGCAGGGGGCGCTTTTGTTTCCGACCTTCCTTGGCGATCTGCTCGCGGGCGGCCTGCTGTTCGGGATCGGCTTTGTGATGTGGCTGCTTCGCGGGCTTGGGGCAGGGGATGTGAAGCTGATGCTTCCGCTGGGCATGATGCTGGGCGTATCGGGGCTGCTGCCCTTTGCGGTGCTGCTTATGGTGCTGTCTGTGCTGCTGTATCTGCTGATCGTCATCGCGCGGGCCTGCCGGGCAGAACGGGGGCTTTGGGGCTGGTTCGCCCGGCGCAAGACCGAGGGGCGGATCCCCTATGGCGTGATACTCGCCCTTTCCGCGATTCCGGTCATCTACATACAATCAACTTTGAATATTTGAGATTTCCGGAAACTGCGTTAAGGTATTCTGGCTTTTTAATGTGATCTTTTGCCATGAGTTCTGGCCCGACGGTGTTGGTTACCAGTGCAGAAAGGTGAATATGTTTAATGGTTTCCGCAGCGCTGAGGATGGATTCGTCTTCGTATTTTCGCTGCTGCTTTTGCCAGTTTTTCTTGGCTTCGGGCTGATTCTCTTTGACATCAGCCGCGGCAACAACGCCCATGGCGACCTTCAGGCCGCTGCCGACGCTGTCGCACTGGCCGGGGCGCGCGAGCTTGATGGCGGCGCCGATGCGCTGGTCCGGGCGCGCACCGCGATGGCGGAGCTCGACAACTCGGTGTCGCTGCTGCGCTTTGCCAGCACCACGCCGATTTCGCTAATCTACAACGAGACCGATGCGCCCTTCCTCGTCCGGTTCCTAAGCGAGATTCCAGAGCTCGACACGACGCCGATCGACGCGGCATGGCTCAATTCCTATCAGACGGCCGACCCGGCCGAGGCGCAATATGTCTATGTTCAGGCGCAGTCTTCGGACCTCGAGACGCTGTTTGCCCGCGCGCTGGAACTGGTGACCGGAGGGGTGCCGGTGGCCGCCGTCGCGGTGGCGAAATCCGAGTCCGCGGCCTGCGACATCCCGCCGGTCTTTATCTGCAACCCGTTCGAATATGACGCGCTTGGCCAATATATCGGCGATGGCCTGCAGACCGCGTTCCAGCGCGGCGACCTGCACGGGCGCCTGATTCGTCTGCATCCGGCGGGGAACGAGACGCCGATGCCGGGGAATTTCGGATTTCTCGACGTGAGCGCGGCGGATGTGTCCACCGAGGCGAGCCCGACCGGCGGCGCAAGATCGATCAACGACTATTTTGCCGGGCGGCGGAACCAGACCTGCTATTCTTCGGAGCGGGTGACCACGAAGCCGGGGGCCAGCAACTCTATCCGCACGGGGATCAACACAAGGTTCGACATGTTCGGCGGGGCCTATGGGTCTGGCAGCGTGAACGGCCAAGAGCCGTTTGACGTGCGCACGGCGCTGAACGTGCGCAAAGGAATCTTGCCGCCAAGCCAGGGCGCAAACGTCAATGACTGCGTCATGAACGGCAACACGGTGAGCAATCAGGCGGTGATCGGCGACGATCACGTCTGGACGCCGGGCGTCGGTTTCAACGCCAATGGTGTTACCGACTACGCCTATGGTCTGCCCGACAATCTTTCCATGGCATCGCCCGCCACCGGCGGCTCGGTCACCAGCGAAGACGTGGCGGGGGCCTATATCGGCAGCGGCGCATGGAGCGCGCAGACCTATCTTGACCGGAACTACGGAAGCCTTGCGCCCGATTATGCCGATATTCCCAGCTCGTTCCCCGGAACGGTCGAGGGCTATTCGGGGCCGGGCACCACCGGGGCCTCGCGCTATGATGTCTATGAGTACGAGCTTGGGACCGAAGTGACCGTCGACGGCGAGGCGATGCAGCTTTACGAGGTGCGCGCGCCGGGCGATCCATCGGTCACCAATCCCACGCCCAACGGCGAAAGCGGGGGCGCGCTGTGCCACCCGGACAATGTGGTGAGCGCCGAGCTGCCGGACCCACGTGTTCTGGTCGCGGCGATCATCGACTGCGGCGAGAACGCTGACGAGACCGGACGCAGCGAGCTGCCGGTGAACAGCTATGCCAGCATCTTTATGACACGTCCGATGATGAGCTATGCGCCCGGCGTCGATATGACGATCGACGTCGAGATCATCGATATCACCGGATATGGCGGCAATGGGACGCTGGAGACCTTTATTCGGCAGGAATCGATTCTGGTCCGCTGATATTCGGATTCGCTTTGGGAGGGGCGAATTATTTCAATTGCCTATATCAAAACACACCCGGTGGTTGAGTTTCCCTCAATTAATGCGCCAATTATGAACTGAGCGCGCCTCGATATTGTCTGTGAATCAGCGACAAAATATAAGACTCATCTTTATAGTCGCATGTTCACATTGTTTGATAAAAAAGCCTTTACGCACCGAAAATATTGTGGCAGGTTTTTGTTCATAGGGCGGCGATTTTATGACCCCCTCATACCTGAATGACCTTTAACGATCTTGCGCCATTTTAACGCGCATATTTTTGGAGAAAGACATGTTTGCACGTTTGAAAATGACTTCCGTTTTCGCCAAGGATTTCGCCCGCCGCCTCCGCGATGAGGACGAGGGTCTGGCGCTCACCGAATACCTCGTCGTTCTGGGCCTGATGATCGGTGGCGTGATTTTCGCCGTCATGCTGTTCGGCCTGAACCTGAACCTTGCATGGTCGCAATGGGCCGACTGGCTTGCGGACAGCCTCTATGTTGACGGCTCCACCGTTACCGCTGCGACCACCACCGAGCCCACCGCTCCGACGCAGTGATCTAAGGCTCTTTCGAGCAAACCCGATGCGGCGCCAATACTTCAGCAGTCATTGCGCCGCATCGGGCAACCCGAAAAGAACAAGTTTCCCGGCGGCCATGCTTTAGGGCCGCCATGGCGGTTTACCTATCGCTTTGGTTTTTAAAGCAAAGGCATTTTTCTTCAGGAGAAGTCCCATGCGTTTCTCGGTAGTTCTGAGTTTCTTTGTCGCGATCGCGCTTGCCGCACTGGCCGTTTTCGGAACGCGCGGCTGGCTGAACGAGCAGCGCCTCCTGTTGATGTCCTCCGACAGCGAGCCAGCGGTTGCAGCCCCCGAAAACACCATCGTCGTCGCGGCCGAGCCGATTTCTTTCGGTGAGCGCCTGAGCCCCGTCAAGCTCCGCGAAATCGCCTGGAGCAGCGACATCATCCCCGAGGGCGCCTTTACCTCGGCGGAGGCTCTGGTCGCCGATGACAGCGACGAGAACGCGCGGTTCGCGCTGACCACCATGTCGGTGGGCGAGCCGATCCTCGCCAGCAAGATCACCATGCCCGGCCAGCGCGCGAAACTGTCGACCGCGCTCAGCCCGGGAATGAAAGCCATCTCTATTCGTGTGAACGATGTATTGGGTGTGGCCGGATTTGTTCTTCCCGGAGATCGTGTTGACGTATTGCTGACCCGCCGTAATACCGGCGAGGGGTCCTATGTCGATGTTTTGCTTCAAGGTGTTCGGGTCTTGGCAATTGACCAGATCGCCGATGAGTTGAAGGATAAACCCAGCGTTGTGCGGACGGTCACTTTCGAGGTGAATACATCCGAAGCGCAAAAGCTGGTTCTGGCAGGAAATGTCGGCACGCTTTCTTTGGCGCTGCGCAATGTTGCCTCGAACGATGTCGAGAGCAATGAGAGAATTACGCTTTCCGATCTGTCGGATGTCGACATTGCGGAGGATCTGGTGCCGGTTCCCGTCAAGGAAGTGCCTGACGCGAATTCGCAGCAGCTGGAGGCGATGCAGGTGTTGCTTAAAAGCACGCTTGACGGAATTTCCGACCGGATCAGCAGCGTCGAGGACAAAATTCAGAAGCCAGACCCGGTCGAAGTTGAGAAACTCGTGGAGCGTGTCGTGATCGCACCACCTCCGGCGCCGAAGAAAGCGACGGTGGCTGTGATCCGCGACGGACGACGTGACGAATATAAAGTCCAGCCGGGTTTTGCTGGCTCCCAGGGCGTGACGAGGGGCGAACCGCAACTTCTGACGGTTCAGCTGAAGGAGTAGGCGGGGGAGTGCTGCAGGGCGGAGGGCCGGGCGAGAAAACAGAGCAGCGGGACAAAGTCATGATGTGGTCGAGTTCAATATCGAGGGTGTTGGTTCAAAGTATAAGGACACCAGCGGTTCTCCTTGCGGTCGGGATTATGTCCCTCACCGCGATCCCCGGAGAGCTTGCGGCGCAGAGCCGGGACATCTCCATCGACGATGGCACCGTCTCGAAGGTGGTCCTTGCGCCCAGCACGACCCTCACGGTCAATACCGACGGACCCTTCGCGGATATCGTCATCGGCGACACGAACGTTGCCGACGTTTTCCCGCTGACCGACAATTCGCTCTACATTCAGGCCAAGGCCTCGGGGCTGACCAACGTCACGCTCTATTCCACCGAGAAGCAGCTTCTCGAAGTGATCGACGTGCGCGTGCAGGCGGACTTCAGCGACCTCGAGAATGTCATCCGCCGCACGGTGCCGAGCGCACGGGTAGATGTGCTTAACGTCAACAACCGCATCCGCGTCTCGGGCGTGGTCAAAGACAATGTGGACCGTCAGCGCATTCTGCAGATCGCGGCGCAATATTCGACGGACCCGGTGGTGGATGCGATCAAGGTCGCCAGCGCGCAGCAGGTCGAGCTTGACGTGCGTATCCTTGAGGTCGAGCGCAATTCGGGCCGCAGCCTTGGGGTGGACCTGACCGGAACACGCGACGATGGCTCGACAGCCTTTGTCACCAATGGCGCAACCTTCGCGGCGCAGTCGGGCACACCCTTCGGCTCGGCGGTTGGGGAACTGCTCGAGATCTCGGGCTTCCAGATCGACGTGGTGATCAACGCGCTGGAGCAAAAAGGCCTCGCCCGCCGCCTCGCCAACCCCAAGCTGGTGACCACCAGCGGCATCGAGGCCAACTTCGTGGTCGGCGGCGAGGTTCCGATCAGCGTTGCGCAGGTGAACGAGAACGGCACCGCGGTGCAGAGCACCGATTACCGCGAATACGGCGTGCGGCTGAACTTCGTGCCGGTGGTGCTGGACGATCAGCTGATCTCGCTGCGCATCATGCCCGAGGTCAGCGACATCGACCCTTCGGTCACGGTGAACGGCCAGCCCGCCTTCATCTCGCGCAAGGCCGAGACCACCGTCTCGCTGCGCAACGGTCAGAGCTTTGCCATCGCCGGTCTGCTGCAGGCGAACAATGCGCGCAGCGTCGATCAGGTGCCGTGGCTGGGGCAGATCCCGGTGCTGGGCACGCTGTTCAGCTCGCGCAGCTTCGAAAAGCGCGAGTCCGATCTGGTGATCCTGGTGACGCCGCGTCTGGTGGCGCCGGTGGGTCCGGACACGCCACTGCGCTCGCCGCTCGACAACACCCGCTCGTCCAACGACATCGAGCTTTTCCTGCTCGGCATGCTGGAGGTCGACCGTGACCTGCTGCGCCGCTTCCGCGAGGGCACCGGCGTTGTCGGTCCCTATGGCCACATGATTGATCTGGAGTTCGACGATGCCGTCATTGCAAAGAAGTAAGCCTCTCTTCGCCGCGATCCTTGCGGGTCTGACGCTCTCGGCCTGCGGCTCGGCGGATTACCTGAACAACTGGGACACCTCGGCGGCCCGATCGGGCGATGCCATAATGGCCAATACCGCGATCCAGGAACTCGAGGCATGGCCGCCCGCCGCCTATAAGACCACGGTGGGCTCTGGCGGATGAGCTGACAGATACAAGATCGCCGGATCCGGGCGCGTTTTTCATTCCGGTTCCGGCAGGGCATTTTTCCCGCCCGTAGAAGACTTTTTATGCGAGTATTCAGATGTTTAAGTGGCCACGCGCATTTGCGAGCGACGAAAGGGGCAGTGTCATTGCGGAAACGCTCATTGCGTTCCCGATCCTGACGCTGGTCACCTTCGGCCTGATCGAGGTCGGCAACATCATGTGGGAGCGCGAACAGATGCAGGCGGGGCTGCGGGATGCAGCACGCTATTGGTCGCGGTGCCGACCGGCGACGGCCAATTTCGCCTCGACCTGCTCTGAGGACTATGCCCGGAATATCGCCTTCTACGGCGGGCCAAGCAGCAGCGATACGCTGCGCGTGCCCGGTTGGAGCGATCCGTCGCAAATCACCTTCACACCCGCCAAGGCGGATCTGCCGACAAATCCCGCGCCGGACGATCTCGTGGTGGTGTCGGGGGAGGTCACATACTCGCGGCCGGGCGCGATGACGCTGCTTTTTGGCGAGTCTTTCACCATCGCGCATTCGGTCGAGCTGAGGCACATCGGATGGTGAACCTGCTGCGTCTTCCACGGCGGTTCATCGCCCAAACGTCAGGCTACGCCATGACGGAGACGATGATGATCGCGCCGCTGCTGATCGTGCTCTGCGGCACGCTGGTTGAAACCACTCTGATGATGTTTCAGTGGAACCAGACGGTGAAGGCCTTGCAGGTCGGCGCGCGGCGGGCGGCGGTGTCGACGCCACTGACCGATATCAGCGCCCTGACGAGCTATGACAGCGCGGTCGGGCAGGGGGATCCGGTGCCGATGCCCGGGTCGAGCGGAACGCCGCGATCGGTGTCCTGCGGCGCCGGGGCCGATCCCTGTGACACGGATGCTTTGGCGCGGTTGATGAACGGCAGTGGTCTCACCGGGATTCAGGACATCGCGCCGTTCATCGGGCCCGAGAATATCAGGGTCACCTATCAGGAATCCGGTCTGGGCTATGTGGGTCGGCCCTTTGGCCCGGTTCTGACGGTGACGCTGGAGGTTCGCAACCTCGCGTTCGACCTGCTGCTCATAGACGATCTGGTTCCGGTCAACATCCCGGCGCACCCGGTCGCGATCACAAGCGAAGATCTCTCCGACTGCGAAGGAACATGCTCATGAACATGACAGTGGATGGTCCCAAGGCAATCGCCAGCATTCCCATGACGCGCATAATGGTGCTGACCGGGGAGGGGGCGGACAGCGCCGAGGTCGCGGCGCTTGTGGAGTTCTCGCCGCGCCTGACGGTGACGCAGCTTGCGGCCGCGCACATCCGCGAGCAGCTTTCGGGCGGCGGCGGCGATCTGATCATTGCCAACCTGCAGACGCTTTCCGACGCCGAGATGACCGTGCTTTCGGACATCAGATCGCTTGCGCCGCAGCTGCCGCTGATCGTGGTGACGCCGCAGCTCTCTCCCGAAGAGACGCGGCGGCTGTTCAAGCTCGATATCCACGACTGGCTGCCCAAGCCGCTGCAGGCCGGAGACCTGATCGAAAGCATCCAGAAATCGATGCGCGCGCGGCAGACCGGCAGCAACAGTGTGCATGCGGTGGTCTCATGCGTCGGCGGGGCAGGGGCCACGACGCTGGCGCTGAGCATGGCGGACAGGGCGGCGACGCAGCTGGTGCGCAAGCGCGGATCGGTCGCGCTGTTTGATCTGGATTTCTCGCTCGGCAATTGCGGCTACGCGATCAACATGGTCAACGAATTCAACCTCGGCAGCGTTGCGGCGACGCCCCGGCGCGTTGATCCCGAGTTCATGAAGGTCATCCAGAAGAAGCATCCCAACGGCTTTTTCCTTTACTCCTTCAAGCGCCCGGAACTGAACACCGAGCTGAACGGCTATGAGCTGGTGCTGCGGATGCTGGACGCGGTGAGCGCCGAGCATGACCACACTTTTCTCGACATCCCCTATTACGAGACCGAGTGGAAAGAAGACGTCTTCTCTGCGGTCAACAGTTTCACGCTGGTGTGTGAGCTGAACCTGCCGTCGATCAAGCACACGCTTGACCAGATCGAACGCATCCGGGCGCTGCGCGGAAAGGACGTGCCGGTGCATGTGCTGATCAACAAGCATGAATCCAGCCTGTTTGGGCAGCGCATCGGCACCCGCCGCCTGCGCGAGCTGTTCGAGGAAACGCCGTTCCACTTCGTGCCGCTTGCCAAGGGGCAGATCAGTCAGGCGCTGGATCGCGGCGTGCTGCCCAGCGAGGTGAGCAAGCGGTCGCGTTTCCTCAAGGCGCTGACGAAATACATGAAGGCGGTGCAAATGACCGCGGAGATTGCGAAATGACGGGATACAGGCTCACACGGCGGCACCTCTTCGTGCTCACGCTGGGCGGCGTGCTGACGGCGCGGGCGGCGCTTGCCGAGAGCGCGAGCGTGCCGCGCAGCCACGGGCCGAGCAGCCGCGAGATCGTGCGCTATGACGGCGGCGAGCCTGCGGGCACGATCCTCATTTCCAACAAGGGCCGGACGCTTCTGCGCGTGCTTGGGAAGGGTCGGGCCGAGCGCTACCGCATCTCGGTGGGGCGCGAGGGCTTCACTTGGGTTGGCACCACCTATGTGGGCCGCAAGGAAGAATGGCCGGGCTGGCGTCCACCGTCCGAGATGCGGCAGCGCGATGCCTCGCTGCCCGACTATGTGCCGCCGGGCCCCTACAACCCGCTCGGCGCGCGGGCGCTCTATCTCTACAGCGGCGGCAGCGACACGCTCTACCGCATTCACGGTACGAATTCTTCCGCCACGCTTGGCGGTTACGAGACCTCTGGCTGCTTTCGCCTGTCAAACGCGGATGTGCTCGAGCTCTTCGGGAAAGTTGCGATTGGAACAAAGGTGATTGTGCGTTAGCGCAGGGAGGGTACCCCTATGGCAGGTCGGTTTTTCAGAAAGTCGGAGGCGCCCACGCCGGCGTCTGACACGGTTGTCGCGCTGAAGACGACCGAGCCGGTCAGACCGGCGCAGGTGGCGCAGGCCGCCTATGAGCCGCCGGATTTCGTCAATGAGCGGGTGACCCTGCACCGGTTCCTGATCGACAAGATCAACCTGTCGATCCTCGACACGATGGAAGAGGACGAGATCCACGAGGAACTGCGCCCGCTGGTGCGCAGCTACGCCAAAGAGCACAACTTCCCGCTCAGCGCCTCGGAGCTTGACGCGCTCATCGTCAGCATTGGCGACGAGATGCTCGGGCTCGGTCCGATCGAGCCGCTGCTGGATGACGACACGATCAGCGACATTCTGATCGTCGGGGCGGGCACGGTTTTTGTCGAACGCTTCGGGCGGCTGGAACGCGCCAAGGTGCGCTTCAAGGACGAGGACCACCTGCTGCGCATCATCAACAAGATCGTCGCCTCGGTGGGGCGGCGCGTGGATGAATCCTCGCCGCTGGTGGATGCGCGCCTTGCCGATGGCTCGCGCGTCAACGTGGCGATCCGCCCGGTGGCGGTGGACGGGCCGCAGGTCTCGATCCGCAAGTTTGCCAAGCGGCCCTATTCGCTCGACCGGCTGGTGGACAACAACGCGCTTGCGCCGGGCATGGCGGCGCTGCTCGCCGCGGCGGTCGAGGGCAAAGTGTCCATCGTCGTCTCGGGCGGCACGGGCTCGGGCAAGACCACGATGCTCAACGCGCTGTCGTCCTTTATCCCGCATGACGAGCGTCTGGTGACCATCGAGGACGCGGCGGAACTGCAGCTGCAGCAGCCGCATGTCGTGCGTCTCGAGACGCGCCCGCCGACGGTGGACGGGCGCAACGAGATCCTGCAGCGCGACCTTGTGAAGAACGCGCTGCGGATGCGCCCGGACCGGATCATCATCGGCGAGGTGCGCGGCGGCGAGGCTTTCGACATGCTGCAGGCGATGAACACCGGCCATGAAGGGTCGATGTCCACGATCCACGCCAACAACCCGCGCGACGCCATCGCCCGTATGGAGCAGATGGTGGGCATGGCGGGCATGCCGATGAGCCAGACCAGCATCCGCGCGCAGATCACCTCGGCGATTGATCTCATCGTGCAGCTTGAGCGTCTGCGCGACGGCTCCCGCCGCGTCACCTCGATCGCCGAGATCACCGGCATGGAAGGCGACGTGGTGCAACTGCAAGAGATCATGGCGTTCAAGCGCACCGGCGTCGACGAGCACGGCAAGGTGCTCGGCAGTTTCCGGGCCACCGGCATCCGCCCGCGCTTCCTCGAGGATCTGCAGTCGATGGGGCTCAAGCTGAACTCCGATCATTTCGATCCGTCGAAGGAGCTGTGAGATGCTGAACGCACCCATTGCCATCTATGCCCTGATTTTCGTCGCGGTGCTTCTGGTCACCGATACGGTGCTGCGTGCGGCTTTTTCGGCCCGGCGCAACTCTTTGGAGGTGCGCAACAGGCTTGAAGCGCTGAAGCTGAAAAGCGGTGCCGAAGTCGCCTATTCCGAACTGCTGCTGCGGCGCGGGGTGGGGCGCGGAGAAGGCCGCGAGTCGATGTTTCAGACGCTGCGCCGCTTCTATGCGCAGACCGGGCTCGACATGCCGCTGACCAAGCGGCTGCTCATTCTCACCGGGCTCTTTCTGGCGGGCGCCCTGCTCGGGAGGGCCTTCGTCGGGCTGGGCGGCGTGCTCAATCTGGCCTTCGCCTTTGGCTTCACCTTCGTGCTGACCGGCGTGCTGCTCTACCGCCGCCGCCAGTCCCGCATCAAGAAGCTGACCGCCCAGCTTGCCCCGGCGATCGACATCATCGTGCGCAGCCTGAACGCCGGTCACCCGCTTGGTTCGGCGATTGCGTTGGTGGCCCGCGAGATGCCCGATCCGCTGGGCTCGGAGTTCGGCATCCTGAACGATCAGATGACCTTTGGGCTCGAACTGGATCAGGCGATGCTGAACATGATCGAGCGGGTCGGCGCGCCCGAGCTTAACCTGCTGGCGGTCACCGTCAGCGTGCAGCGCGGCACCGGCGGGAACCTTTCGGAAATCCTCGACAACCTTGCGCAGATGATCCGGGCGCGCCTGCTGATCAAGGCGAAGATCCGGGCAATCTCGGCGGAAGGGCGCATCACCGCGTGGATCATGATGGGCTTTCCTTTCTTCCTTTTCTTCCTGATCCGCAGCATGGAGCCGGCCTATTTTGATCCGGTCTGGGAGAGCGGCCACGGCCCGACGCTGATCACCGTCGGTCTGGTGATCATGGCCATCGGCATGATCATCGTCCGCAAGCTGGTGAATTTCGATTACTGACCGGCGAGGGTGCCGGGGAGGTGTGTGATGAATGAGACCCTGATCCTGATCGCGATTTTCGTCGCGGTGCTTATCGCCAGCTTTGCGCTGATAAATGCGCTGATCCAGCGCAAGGACGTGCAGCGCAACATCGACGACACGCGGCGGCGCAAACGCAGCGACACCGAGATCGACGAGTTGCTCGGCACCGGAAACGAGCGCCTGCGCTACTATCTCGATGTCGTTCAGAACGGCCATAAAGACAGCCTGAAGATGCGCCTCGTGCAGGCCGGGTATCTGTCGCGCTCGGCGATCGCCAAGTTCAACCTGCTGCGTCTCGCCGCCTCGTTCTCGGTCTTTCTGCTGGCGCATCTTCTGCTGCAGAAGTTCGCACCCGAAGCGAGCCGGACGCTGCTGCTGGTGCTGGCCGCCATGGCGGGCGGGCTGGTCTTCATCCTGTGCTCGATGGTGCTGGAGCGGATCGGCGCCAAACGCATGCGCGAGTTCCGCAAGATCTTTCCCGACTTCATGGACCTGCTGCTGGTCTGCGTCGATGCGGGTCTCAGCATCGACGCGGCGATGGATCGGGTGACCCGCGAGTTTCTGCAGTTGGTGCCGGATTTCGGCGTGCAGCTTTCGATCATCAACCTCGAAATCCGCGCCGGGCGGCCGCTGCATGAGGCGCTGAACAACTTTGCGACCCGCGTCCGTATTGATGAGGCTCGCACGCTTGCCGTGCTCTTTCGTCAGTCAGAGGAACTGGGATCGAGCGTCAGCCGCACCCTGCGGACCTTTGCGCGCGAAATGCGCGATCAGCGTCTGGTGAAGGCCGAGGAAAAGGCCAATGCCCTGCCGGTGAAGATGCTGTTCCCGATGGCCCTATGCATGTTCCCGGTCAGCATTCTGATCGTACTGGTGCCGATCATGATGACCATCCTCGAGATCTTCCAGACCATGGCGCCGGGCTGAGACCCTTCGGCCAGCGCCCGCGTCGGGCAGCGCGCAAAAAGAAGGGCGCCGGTTGCGAGACCGGCGCCTTTGCTGTGTCAGAGAACGCCCGCTCAGCGCCGGTCGCGCCGCTTGCTGGCCGCGACGTTGCGCCAAGCCAGTTCCAGAAGGTCGAGCGACAGTTCCGGCTCGCGGTCGAGATAGCGGCAGGCGGCAAGGATGTGCCGCATCAGAAAACCGGGATGCGCGCCCGACGTGACAAAGCCCGCCTCTTCGTATTTGCGGTTAAAAAAGACCTCCATCACCTCTGGCTGCCATGCGATCTGCAGGCTGTCGCAGGTGTCGCGGAAGATCTGAAGGTAGTCTTCCTTGGTCGGCGAGGGGACGTGGATCTTGAAGTAGATCCGGCGCAGCGCCGCGTCGTCCCCCATCTCCTCGGGCAGCATGTTCGACGAGAAGACCACCAGCTGATCGAAGGGCACGCCGAACTTCTTGCCGGTGTGCAGCGACAGGATGTCGAAGCCTTTCTCCAGCGGCACGATCCAGCGGTTGAGATAGGCCTGCGGCGGCTCTGCCTGCCTGCCGAAGTCGTCGAGAACGAAGACCCCGCCAAGCGCCTTGAGATGCATCGGCGCCTCATAGAAGCGCGCCGTATGCTCGAAGGAGAGATCCAGCATATGCAGCATCAACTCGCCGCCCGCGATCACCACCGGGCGATGGCAGGGCACCCAGCGCAGATCCGAGCGCGGCAGATCCGCGGGCAGATCCGCGCTCTGGTGCAGCGTTTCGTCGTAGAAACGGATGATCTGATGGCCGACGAGGATAGCATAGGGAAAGCTCACCACGTCGCGGAACGACATCCCCAACGCCTCGGCAAGCGAGGTCTTGCCGTTGCCCGGCTCGCCGTAAAGCAACATCGAGCGTCCGGAGTTGGCCGCGGGCCCAAGCTGCGCCTTGAGAATATCCGGGATCACCAGATGCGACAGCGCGCGGTCAAGCTCGGTGCGGTGGATCTCTTCGTGGCTGATCGACTGCCGCCGGATTTGCGCCTCGAACGCCTCGAGCGTCACCGGCGCGGGCCCGATGTATTGCGACACGTTGAGCGCATCCAGCGCCCATGCCTTGCCAAGATCGGTCAGCGTGTAGCGGATGTCGGACTTGATGTCGGCGCTGTCGAGCCCCTGCGCCTCGACCAGCATCAGCGCGCTCATCTGCTTGATGAGCTGGCGGCAGACCAGCTTGGGCAGTTTCACCACATCGGCGATCTGCGCCGGGGTGAGCGTGCCGCCCGCGTGCAGGACCTTGCACAGGTGGTTGATCAGAAAACTCTCGGAAAGCCCGGTCTCTTCAACGGTCTTGGGCGCGGGGCCGGGGAGAAAGAACTGGCCTTGGGGATCCGCGCTGCCTTCGGCATCCAGCGGCGCGCTGGCTGCGGCGGTTTCGGGCTGGCCCGTCTCAATCGGCGGGCTTGTCTCAATCGGCTGGGGTGTCTGAACGGGCTGCTCTGAAACGGTCTCCTCCGGAGACTTTGAAAACAGTTTCACAATGGACTCCTCTCCAAAATGTCACTCGCTAAATAATCGTCAGTGAAAATGCACTCGCGGCAGTCTACCCCGCATCGGCGCAATTAAGTAGCAAAATCTGCATGTCTGCCATGGGCGAATTCGCGCCCGAAAAATGATGGCGCGGGGCACCCGGCGCGACGACAAAATCACCCGCGCGGAAACACCCGCCCGTCGAAAAGCTTGCGCGCGGTGCGCAGGGTGCCAGCGCGGATCACACTGCCGTGACGTTGTTGCAGAAATGCTGAGGGGTGAGTGTCCCTTTCCCGTTCAGGTTTAGGCCACGCGGACGACCTCGGCGGTGCCGAGCGCGTTGAAGCGGTTGATGAGTGCGACGCGGATGTGGATTTCGGCGGTCTGGCGGTCTGGGTCTCTCGCGGCGATGCGGTCGCCGAAGGCTTTCAGGCATCGCATCTTGGCCTCCACGCGGCTGCGGGCGTGGTATCCGGTCCACCGCTTCCAGAACGCCCGACCGAAGTGACGCGTGGCGCGGAGGGTTTCGTTGCGCGCCTTGGCAGCCGGGCAGTCTTCTTTCCAAGCCCGACCGTTCCTTCGGATGGGTATGATTGCCGTGCCGCCACGTGCGATGATGGCGCCATGGCAGCGACGCGTGTCGTAGGCTCCATCGGCAGTTACGGTGCCGATGTCCTCGTCCTCGGGGATCTGGCCCAGCAGGTCCGGCAGGACGGGGCTGTCGCCTTCCCGGCTGGGGGTGAACTCGACGGCCCGGATATCCGAGGTGGCGGTGTCCATCGCCAGATGCACCTTGCGCCATTGGCGGCGACCCTGAATGCCATGCTTGCGGGCCTGCCATTCGCCGTCGCCAAGAAACTTGATGCCGGTGCTGTCCACTAGCAGGTTCAGCGGCCCGCCGGCGCGGCGATAGGGGGTCTGCACCTTGAGGGTCTTCTGTCTGCGGCACAGCGTCGAGTAGTCCGGAACGGGCCAGTCCAACCCTGCCAAGCGCAGGAGGCTCGCGACCATCCCGGCTGTCTGCCTGAGCGGCAACTTAAACAGAACCTTGATCGATAGGCAGAACTGGATCGCGGCATTCGAAAAGACCGGCGGGCGCCCCGGGCGTCCCTCATGCGGCGCGTGCCAGGTCATCTCCTTGTCCAGCCAGATCAGCAGTGACCCGCGCTTCCTGAGCGCATCGTTGTAGGTGGACCAGTTCGTAGTGCGGTAGCGGGCGGGCTTGGGCTTGCTCATGCCGCTCGTCTAACCGCATGGATTCGTGATGTGAATCCTTCACGGTAGGAGTTCTGCAACAACACCGGTGACATGAGCAATCTCTTCTGACTGACCGACGCGCAGATGGCACGTCTTGGCCCCTTCTTTTCCAAGTCACATGGGAAGCCCCGGGTTGACGACAAGCGGATGCTGAGAAGGATTATCTTCATCAACCGCAATGGTTTGCGCTGGCGCCACGCTCCTGTGTACCGACCCGGTGAACACCTGCTCATGCTACAAGGGAGAACGTAGCAAGGAGGACGACGATGGAAGATAGCATCAAGAGTTGGACGGCGAAGCGGAAGACGACTCTGGTGATCGAGATCATCCAGGGCGAGACGACCGTGTCTGAGGCAAGTCGATCATTCGACCTCACACCCTCTGAGATCGAGGGCTGGGCAGAGGATGCGAAACGCGGCATGGAGAACTCGCTGCGCGCCAACCCGCCCGACATCCGCCAGCAATACGAGATGCAGCTCAGTAAACGGCAACTCTTGACCGAAGTGCGCAGCAACGCGGAGGCGGGCTGCAGACCAGTTTGGGCCGCTTCCTGCGCTGTCCTGTCGACCAGAGGCAGCACACTGACCAGCAGCTACCTGCGCCTAGCCGCCGGCCGGGCGAGGCGCTTTGCATGACCGGAGCCAGCCCGAATTTGCCGTTCGAGCCGACTTGGGGGTGTTGATAGCGGACTTTCGTCAGAGGTTCCCTGATATGACTTGCCTCTGGCGGTCTCTCACTCCGGCCCGGTGATCTCCAGCTGTACCTGCGCGTACCAATCCGCCACGGCGCGTATCTCTTCGTCGGTCATATCGGCAGCGATGGTGGACATGATGTCGTGCTTGCGCTTGCCGGTCCGGAAGGCCTTGAGTTGGGTGTCGATGTAGATGTTGACCTCGCCTGCAAGGTTGGGAGCTTCGGGAAGTAGCGCGATACCGTCCGCGCCGTGGCAGGACACGCAAGCGGCGGGCGCATCGGCTTCGGTCACGCCGCCCGGGAGGGTGGCGCTGGCCGTGTGGGCGGCATACCAGGCGGCAACGTCCGAGATTTGCTGCGCTGTGAGGCCTGCCGCCACAACCGACATCATCTCGTGCTCGCGCGCGCCGGTCTTGAAGGCCATGAGCTGGCTTTCAAGATAGAGCTCGGGTTCGCCGCCGATATTCGGGGCGATGGGGATTTGCGCTATGCCATCAATGCCGTGACAGGTGCGGCACATATTGGCGACCTTCCGCCCCGCCGCCGGATCGCCAGCGGAGAGCGGAGAACCCCCGGCGAGCATCAGCCCGCCGAGGATCATCAAGGCAGCAGCCCTCATTCGGATGCCTTGGGCGCATAAGCGATGCGCCAGATAGCCCCGGCGAAATCGTCCGACACCAGCATTGAGCCATCGCGGAGGAAAGCGATGTCCATCGGGCGACCGCGATACTCGCCGGTTTCCTCGTCGAGCCATCCGTCTGCGAAGACCTCGGTCGAGGCGGCGTTGCCATCTTCGTCGAGCGCGGTGAACATCACGCGCGCACCGACCGGAGTGGTCCGGTTCCACGAGCCGTGCTGCGCCGAGAAGATCCCGCCCTGATATTTGCCGGGGTAGGAGCTGCCGCTGTAAAAGCTCATTCCCAGATCAGCCGCATGTGCCTGCATGTTGACCTGAGGCTCGACGAATTCCACTCCCTCGGGCCGCTCGACATCCGAGTAGTCGGGGATCTCGGTGCCGCCGTTGGTCCAGGGGAAGCCGAAGTGCTGACCGGCTGCGGTCTGGCGGTTCAGCTCGCCGGGGGGGATGTCATCGCCCATGCCATCCACTTGGTTGTCGGTGAACCATAGCGTGCCGTCGGCGGGGTTGAAGTCATGCCCGACCGAGTTGCGGATGCCGCGGGTGTAGACCTCGCGCCCGGTGCCGTCAGTGTTGATCCGAATGATGCCGCCGATGCCGATCTTGTCGTACATCTCCAGCTTGTCCTTTGGCTGGACGTTGTGCGGCTGGCCGAGCGAGATGTAGAGCTTGCCATCTGGTCCGACTCGACAGACCCTCGCTGTGTGGTTGAAGCTCTCTTCCTCGGCGGGGATCAGCTCGCCTTTGGGGATCACCTCACCCACTGCCGGATCAGGACCTTCGAAGAAGAACTCCGCCGCAGGGAAAGTCAGCACCCGGTTGCGCTCGGCGATGTAGAGAAAGCCGTCGGGCGAGAAGCATGGCCCGTTCGGCACGTCGAAGGTGATCGAAGGGGCGAAATCCTTCACCTCGTCCGCCACGCGGTTGCGGTCACGGTCGACGATTGACCAGACCTTGTCCTTGCGGGTGCCGGCAAAGACTACGGTGCCCTGCGGCGCGACCGCCATCGAGCGTGCGTCCGGCACGACGGCGTAGAGACTGACTTCGAATCCGTCGGGCACGTTGATGTGCGGCACGATTTCCTTCAACGCCTCGGCGCGCTCCCCCTCCTGATCGATAAAGGTGAAGGTGGCGTCGGTGCGCTGCATGTTGGACAGCTTGTCCATGTTGTCCTGTGCCAGAACGGGTGTCGTCATGGCCGTCGACAATAGTAGACTTAACACAAAGTGCTTGGTTTGCATGGGTTCCTCCCTAAAGCGACCCTCCACACTCCGCGCGGCGGCGAAGCTCCTCCGGGAGAGCCTCAAAGAGGCTGCGGGCTGCCTAGACAATTTGTCAAGGATTCCTCCCAATTCACAGCGGCAACTCATGTGATGCTTTCACGTGACTTGCGCCACCGTGCTTTGTGTTGGCAAAAGAGCCTTCGATTCCGGCTGCCGTGGCGCAGGCGAGTCGATGTCCCGCCAGACCTTCGAGTCCTACCAGACTGCGAGCGGCACCTTTGTGGATACTGCCGAAATCTATTTCGACGGCGTCAGTAAAGAACTTGTCGGCATTTTCATCCGAGATTCCAAATCGCGCGTCGACATCGTTCCGGCTAAGAAGTTCGACTTCGACGGATCGAGCATCCCGCAGGCCAGTACTCCGGGTGGGGGCGGCAAATCCGATTCAGGCGAGGCGCGATGAAGCAATTTCAATGCACGCTGAAAGCGCGGCCGGAGTTGATGTGATACTTGGGAACTTCCTCACTGTGATGTAGAGGCTACGCTCCTACTGAACGGCAGCTTTCGGGAAATAATCTGAGCGGAGGGACATCCGCTTCCTGCGCATTGCCGCGGCTGCTCGCGACCAACGTTGCGCATGCAGCGAACGGCAGGAAGGTCCGCACTATACCCCGTCGGCGACCGCGCGGCGAACGTCAGCAAAGTGCAAACGGAATGGTTGCGCGGTGTGCCAAGGTATTCATCCCCAGTTGCAGGGGGCAGCCCTGTGGATAAAGGCCCCGGCGGACCTTGCTGCGTTGACCCTGGCCCAGCCTGCCCAAAAATCAGGCATTGATCTTAAGGGACGCTCTACGGCCTCTATGGCACCGCTGCCCTGAGCCCCCCTGACGCCACCCGCCCCGCCTTCGGCCGGGCATCAAGCCAGACCTTCCCACAAGCCGGCTCGCCATCCTTCGCGATATGGGTGCGCGTCCCGCTCGCCGCCTGCAAGGCCCGCCCCGTCCCCTCGGCCGGGGGCGGGCTGGAAAGCTCTGGCGGATTGATCAGAGGAGAGCCGCGCGGGGCGCGCGTCTCGCATGGGGCCGAAGGACAGGGCAGGGGCTCGACGGGCTGCGCCCGCTCACCCCCGCCCTGGCATGATCCTGTTTGTTTGTCCGCCCAACAGACCGGCCCCGGAAAGTCAAAAGACAAGCGCCGCGTGCCGCGCGTCGTCTCCGCCGGGTCCGTGTCCTCGCGCTGCGCGCTGCGGGCCGCACCACCCCCGTCTCCGATCCTTTGACTGTCCGTGTCCGGCCCGTGGGTCGGGCTTCGCCCTCTCCCACTCTGTTCCGCCAAAAACATGCGTTTCCGGTCAGACAGATTGGCCGAGGCGCAGCCCATCGGCGGAAGGCGGGCTCGCAGCCCCCACCGTCTCCACCACAAAGGAGGCCACAAATGGCAAAGGCGAAGTTTGACGTTTACCAGCACGTCACAGATGAGATCATTGCGCAGATCGAGGCGGGCACACCGCCCTGGCGCAAGCCCTGGACCGGAGGCGCAGGTGGCGCGCAGATGCCGGCCCGCTTCAATGGCGAGGACTATCGCGGCATCAACGTGCTGATGCTCTGGGCGACGGCGGCCAGCAAAGGCTATGCCTCGGCCCGTTGGATGACCTATCGGCAGGCGCAGGAGCTTGGGGCGCAGGTGCGCAAGGGTGAGACGTCGGCCACGGTGGTGAAGTTCGGCACGGTCGAGCGCGAGAGTGACGACGGCGACGAGCAGAAGATCCCCTATTGCCGCGCCTACCGCGTGTTCAATTCCGACCAGATCGACGGCCTGCCGGAGGAGTTCTACACCCGCCCCGAGCCGCCGCGGGATCTCGGCACCACGGCCGATCCGGACCTCGAGGCGTTCCTCGCCCGCACAGGCGCGGCGATCCATTCGACCCCGGAGCCGCGGGCCTACTATGACATCCGGGCGGATCGCATCCACATGCCGCCGATCGAGACGTTTCTGAGCGCGCAGGCATTTTACGGGACCGTTCTCCATGAGTTAACGCATTGGAGCGGTTCGGAAAATCGTCTCGACAGGTTCAAGAGGTTTTCCGACCGCACGGCGCACGCCTTCGAGGAATTGGTCGCCGAGATCGGCGCCTGCATGCTCGGCGTGCAGATCGGCGTGGCGCCGGAGTTTGACCAGAGCGCGAGCTATGTTGAAGGGTGGGTTGCTGCCATGAAAGGCGACACTCGCACGATCTTCCGCGCGGCGTCGGAGGCGCAGAAGGCGGTGGACTTCATTCTGGCGGAGGCTGGGCGAAACGACGCCGAGCAAGCCGCCTAAGACGTTTGCCACCTTGGAGCTGATGATGGGGCCTCGCTCACGCGGGGCCCGCCAAATTTCGCGGGTTGGTCTCAGCGTCTGCGCCGCCGAGTCCAACCCGCGCGGGCCGGGTTTAGGCCCGGCCCGGGGAAGATGAGACAGGGATCGGCTCCTCAATGATCAGGCCCATCTTGAAGGCGCCGGGGTTCTCCCAGGCAATTTCTGTCTCTCCTGTGTTCCACCGAAATCTCAGTCCCAGGAAATGTTCTTCTCCTGCGGCATCGAGGTGAAAAACTTTGGAGATCGGGAAGGCATAGAGTTTCTTTGCCAGCATGGTTCTTGTCCCAAATAGTTGAAGCCGGATAGCGCGCTATCCGGCCTGCCCGCTGGCGAGGCCGGGGGTAGCAAGGGCAGCAGAAATCGACAGGGGTGGTGCGGCCCGCAGGCCTTCGGCCGAGGACACGGCCCTGGCTATTTCTGTTGACCGCGCGAGGGGCTGCGCCCCTTAGCCCTGTCCATGCAGTTTTGCTTGCGGGCTTCGGTTTTCATTCTGGATGGGATGCCCTAGCGTAAGAGATGTACGCTTTGTGCTAAAAAGGAGTGTTTCATGCAACATTCATCATTCGCTGCATTCTTCGTCTCTGTGCTGATGCCGCTCACCCTTCAGGCGCAGCAGGAGACCGTGACGCAGAAGGGGACCGTGGCGGGCGCTGCACCGGTGGTGATCTCGGACGTGACCTGGTCTCACAGCCTCCAGCGCGGATTGCCGGTGCATGATCTCGAGGGCCCCGGCGCTTCGCTGCAGCTCGTCTGCGACCCGGATCGTGTCTTCGGCCCGCAGCCGAATGGGTCATTTGCTGTCACCCTGCCGCAGGAGCGCGCGCCGACGCGGATCGTGGTCCTGGCACAGACCGGCGAGCAGGCGGCGTTCGAACTCGAAGACGGCCGCGCCCTGCAGACGAAGGCCGATCCCGACGCGTGGGCGACGCTGGTCGCCATCCTTGGATCGAACACGGAATTCGCCGTGGTCAGCGCGCATGATGCGGTGACCTGGAATGTGGGCGAGGTCCTGACTGGCCCGTGTGAGTGAGCCGGCACCGCGGGCAGTAGCGCGCGTTGACGCTTATCCCGCCGCCTTCCGCTCGTAGAGCGCGAGCGCGTCGAGACCGTAGAGCCGGAACAGCGCGCCGATGATCCGCGCGTCGGCGATGAGATCGAGCGGATCGCCGATCTCCGCGCGCAGGGCTCGGACAATCTCGGGGTCCGAATAGGCATTCACGAAAAGCCCGCCGCTGCCCTCGGTCCGCGTCAGCTCGAGATGCGTCTTGAGCCGCGTGCTGTCGCGCAGCGCGCTTGCGTGATCAAGATCCAGGTATCTCTTGCGTGCCTGCTTCATTAGCGCCTTTTCGAGATAGTCGACGCTGGTGCCGAGCCGGACCGCCAAAGCCTCCAGCCGCGCCATGTCGGCCGGCAGCCAGACCACGAAACCGCGGACGTTCTTCTTCGCTGACGCCCCGGCCTCTTCGGTCGCCGCGGCTTGCCACGCCGCCGCCTTCGGCTGCGCCCGTCGCTTCGGCTGAGGTCGCTTTGAGGTCGCGGGGCTCTCCTTGCTGGCCGGAGCCAGGGCAGGGGAGACGCCGGCGTTGGCGTCGGGTTCGCCCTTCGGCTCTTGCGGCTCGGGAGTGGCGCGGCCCGCGTAGCGGGCCGTGGCCCCTGCGAGCCGGCTGCTCGCCTTTGCGTGCTCGGCGGCGTTTGGCAGCGCGTGGGAGGTGCGCACGACACGGGACCTCTTGCGCTTCTCTGGCTTGGGATCGTCGCTCATTCTGCCGCCTCCCTCACGTCGATGACGGCAAGGAGTTCGTCGAGCAGCGCGTCGCCGCCGGCCAGGATGTCCAGCATGGCGCTGCCCTGCAGTCGCCCGGCGGGCTGGGCGTTTGCTGCCTCCGCCGCCACGCCGAGCGGACCCCAGGCCGCGATCTCGCGCCAGTATTTCGAGTTGGGGATCACGGTCAGCGCATGCGGCATGTCCATGACCGCCTGCAAGGCGTCGCGATCGCGCGGGGTCAGGCTGGCAATGTCGAGATCCCCGGTCAGCACCGAGATCATCTTGGCTGGCACTGCGGTCAGCACCGTGCGCAGCGCCGGGGTCGGGGAGTCGGGTGTGACAGTTTTCAGGATGTCCTCGAACCACTCGAGCGTCCGCTCGGCGATCGAGTAATCCGACTGCTCGGGCCGGGTCGGGATCAATACGAGATCGGTGGCGAGGATCAGGTCCTCGGTGTCGGCATTGGCCCCCGGGCGGGTGTCGATCAGCACGAGATCATAGCCCTCGGCTTCCATGCGGTCGTAGCTGTCGTAGATCTCATCCATATCCGCGACGGCGCCACTGATGGTCAGCTGGTCGTGACGCCAGGCGGGTTTGTCGATCTTGCCCCAGGAGGCGCGGTTGAAGCTGGCCTCCCAGCCAAGCGCCTGCGGGTCGGTGTCGACGTCAAATATGTGGACCTTCATGCCGCGGGCGAGGGCGGCCGAGGCGAGGATGCGGGTCAGCGTGGTTTTCCCGCTGCCGCCTTTCATCATCATTGTCGAGATGGTCTTCAAGCCCGGTCCTCCCAGTCCTGCGGTCCACACATTCAGCACGCCAGAACTCCGGCGGCCCAAGCCTCCAGCGATCAACATCGCCACGGCTCCTGCACTCAAGCTCTCATCTTCTCAATGAGTTAAAAACTCAATATTTCAATATCTGCAGCATTCCGCCGATCCAGCATTCCTGCAATCGTGCAGTCATTCATTTCTGCTCTCCTGCTCTCCTGCTCTCCTGCGTTCCAGCACCTGCTGCGATTTTTTGGCCCGGAGATTGCGCGCGGAGCGCACATGGGGCTGGGGGCCAAAAACCGCACATTGGCCCTCTCCGCCTGGCGTGGGGCGCGTGCGCCCCACGCCAGGCACATCGGGACGGGTGTGATCCGCGGACGGCCCCGGCGGCAGCTCTCGCAGGGGCGAGATTGCCGCCTCCTGGCCTGCGGATCACCGCGCCCTGTCAGCGGGACCCTGACGGGTCCCCGGGCGCGAGACGGAGACCATGAAGGCTGATCGGTTTCCGCAAGCGGAAATCCCCCGAAGGGGCGAAAACCGGCCTTCATGGTCGGTTGGCTGGAACGGTATTGTGTTGTACATCTATAGAGCGTGTTTGAATTTTGATTGCTGCTTGAGGTTGCGATATGCCCCGCGGGCCCCGTCTCACCCACAAGGATATTGCCGAGATCAATCGCCTCCTGGGCGAGGGATTTCCCGATGCCGAGATCGCCCGGCGCTGCGGTCGGTCGCGTCAGACGGTTGCGCGGGTGCGAAACCAGGCGGCCTCCTCGCACACCACGACCGAGGGCGCGGTGGTCGGCACCCGGGTCAGTGTCGAGGAATACGCGGCCTTCAAGGCGCTGATGGAGGCCGAGGGGCTGACGCCCTCGGACGGCATTCGTCGTCTCATGCGGCTGGCTATCGGGGCGCTCGACCTGCGGTCCGAGGAGATCGAGGCGCTGGCGCAGAGCCGGCGCGAGCTCGTGGCGGTGGGGCGCAATCTCAACCAGATGACTCAGCTTGCCAACTCCGGGCGGCTCAAATGGAACGTCCGCGACGGCAAGACCGTGGCGCAGCTAGACGCGCGGGTGGGGGATTTGACCGAGGCGCTGACCAATTTCATCAACGTCGCGCGCCGCCGGACGCTCGCGGATGTGGCCTTCCCGGAGGCGGACAAATGAGGGCAGGGTCGCTGTCGATCGAGGAGGCGGTCCTCGGCTATCCGCTCGAGGACCTTGCGCGCCGCAGCCGGAGCGGCGGGACGGGCACGCGCGTTCCGGGCGCGGGGCAGAGCAGAGTGCAGGCCCGATCCTTCAGGGCCTTTGCCGGCAATGCGCAGCGATCGCCGCAGTCGGTGGTGAAGCGGATCCGGGCTGGGGGCTGTCACTCGAGGGAGGAACTGACCCGCCAGCTCAACTACATCACCCGGGAGGACGCGGCACATGCCACCTGGACCAACTTCGCCGGGGTGGACCGTGATCTTCGGCCCAATACTCTGTCGCGGGCGGTCGAGGACTGGTCTTCGTCCTGGCGCGGCGCGCCCCGGCGCGGGCATACCGACCATATCATCCTGAGCTTTCCCAAGGGGACGGGCATCGAGGCGGCCGAGGCGGTGGCACGGGAGTGGGGGCAGGCGATCTTTGCCAGCGGCGACTATGGCGATCAGTGGCGCTACGTCGCCGCGGTGCACCGCGACCCGGATCACATCCATGCGCATTTTGTCGTCGACAAGGTCGGCTGTGACTGGGGCAACTTCCTGTCGATCAGCATGAAGTCGGAGCTGAACTACGACGTGATGCGCGAGTGCCATGCCGAGCTCTCCCGGGCGCATGGCATCGAGATGGTGGCCTCCAACCGCCTGTCGCGCGGAATCATCGAGAACCCGCCGCGCGAGACCGAGTACCGCGCGGCGCATGACAAGACGGGCCGGGGGGACCTGGTCCCGCCGCCCCCGATGTCGGACGCGGAAAGGGCGCACCGCCGCGCGGTGGTGCAGGACTTTGCGCGGCAGTATTCCAGCCTCGGTCTGCTGGCTTCGCTCTCCGGTCCCGGAAACGCGTTCATGGAAAAGCTGTCGCAGGCGTTCTTTGCGTCGGCGCAAACCCTAGAAGAAGGAGGACGTCTCATGCCCGAGGCAGACACCCTGATGCCGTCCCAGACCCACGCCGCCGAAGAGGACCAGAGCTTTGATCCCGTCGCGGCCATGACGCAGGCGCGGGACCAGTTGCTGGCCGAGGCGCGGGAGACTTGGGAGAGCATTCAGGCGATGGAGGCCGGGCCGGAGCGGGTGCGGATGGAGGCGGAGTTCTCCCGCACCAGCACCGAGCTCTTGGCGGCGACCCAGGCCGATCCCTTTTTCAAGGACCACGCGATGGTGGCTGAGACGCGCGACGATGTCTTTGCGCATCTGACCCCCGCGTCGCTGCAGCACGTACGGGACGGTCTCGAGGCGGATGACCGGCGCATAGGCCAGATCGACAGCACGTTGGACGATCTGCGCGAAGCGCTGATCGCGGCGTTCTCGAACGAGTCCGAGCTGATGGCCCAGATGGGCACGACGCCCGAGGAGCTGGCGGAATACGCGGCGCAGGGGGACCATTCCCGGGCGCAGGCAGCGCTGTGGCAGGGCCGCGCGGAAAACCTGGACGAAGGTGCATCCGCGCGGCTGGCCGCGGTCTTCGAAGAGGGGCATCGGATCATCGACGGCGTGGCGGTGCCGCGGGACCTTGTCGAGCAGCTGGCGCTCGACCAGCTGCTGACCGTGGACAAGCACCACCAGCTTGCCGATGTGCCCGCCATCGAGAGCCTCGTTGATCGGATGGCGGATACGCTCTCGGACGCGGAGCTCGCACAGGTCCTCGAGGGGGACAGCACTCCGCTGCAGGACGAGATCCGCGATCCCGCGGTTCGGGCGGCTGTCGCCGCCGAGCTGAAGAACGAAGCCGACCTCGTGGTGGGGCAGGGGGCCCGCGAGCGCGAGACCGTGGAGGCCTACCAGGCCATGGCGCAGGTCCGGCAGGCCGAGCTCGCGGCCGAGCATGCCGCTGAGCGTGGCTTGGACATTGAGGACGGGCACGAGCTCTAAGCAGACGGGAGGATCCCTGACGATGATCCAGAATCTAGATACGGCGTGGCGCTACCCGCTCGCGGTCACGGGCGGGGTGCTGGCCGGCGGCTACATCGGTTCCATGCTCGCGACGATCTACGGCGCGCTCGTATTTCGCGAGAGTTTAAACAGTCTCGATCCGCTTGAGCCCTGGTTCCTGCGCTGGAGCTGGCCCGCGCTTCAGGCCAATCCGGACGCGCTGCAGGTGATGGGTCTTATCAATGGATCGGTGACGCTTGGTCTCGTGACCGTGGGGGTCGCCGGGGTCTACCGCGGCCGGCTCACCAGCTATGATGACGCGCATTTCCAGTCGCGGCGGGAGATGCGGCGCAACAAGATGGTCAAACCGATCTCCGAGGAGGGGTTCGTCTTCGGCAAGACCACGGGGCCGGAAAAGCAGGGGCTCTACATCTCTGCCACGCCAAACCGGTTTCCTCATTTCATCATGGTGGCCCCGTCGGGGCGCGGCAAAGGTGTGGGTTTTGTCAGGCCGAACCTTCTGCATCATGGCGGCAGTGCCATTGTGCTCGACGTGAAGGGCGAGAACTTCGAGAAAACCGCGATCCATCGCCAGAAGGGGCTCGGGAACCGCATCTGGTATTTCTCACCCTTCGATTACGTGGAGACGGAAGACGGGCCTTCGACAAGGACGCATCGCTTCAACCCGCTGGCGCGGATCGCGGCCATGTCTTCGCCGGACCAGCAGTATACCGCGCTCAATATCCTGGCCGACCAATTCCTGGTTGTGCAGGGAGATGCGGCCAAGGGCTTCTACCAGGCCGGCAAGCGGCTCTTCGTCGCCTCCTGTCTCTTTGCCATCGAGCAGGGCAGGCCGAACCTCGGTTTTGCCAAGGAGGTCTTCGGGGGCGGCGGCAAGACCGAGGAGACGTACCGCGAGTACGCCGAGATGACCGACATCCCCATCGTCGCGACGATCTTTTCCGAGATGGCGGGGATGAGCCAGAAGATCACCGACAGCTACCGCTCGGTGATCAATGGTGCCGGCTTCCAGCTCTGGGATGATCCTTCGGTGGTCCGCGCGACGCTGGAGAACGACTTTGATCTGACCAGCTTCCGCCGCGAGGCGCAGACGCTCTACATCACCACGCAGTCCGAGCACCTGACCACACTGGCGCCACTCGTGCGCCTACTCTTCGCCGAGGGCATCGCGTCGCTGCAGCGCGCCGAGCCGCGATCCGACGAGCCCTACACGGTCATGTTCCTGATGGACGAGTTCGACCAGCTCGGGCGCCAGCCGCTGGTCGAAAACAGCATCAAGACCATCCGCTCCTTCGGGGGACGCTTCTTCATCATCACCCAGTCGATCGCCGGTCTTGACAACCCGTCGCTCTATGGCGAGGCCGGGCGCCGCGCGCTCATGGCCGGTGCCGGGGTGAAAATATTCATGACGCCCCAAGAGGACCACACGGCGACGGTCCTGTCGGACATGCTGGGCAAACACACCGTGGTGTCGAAGACCGAAAGCCAGAGCCGTATTCGCGAGCTCGACGACAGCGCCAGTATCAGTCGCCGCAGCGAAGAGCGGGCGCTGCTCTCACCGGGCAAGCTCCTGCAGTTCCCGATCGACGAGGTGCTGATCCTGCCGGAGGGTCAGTATCCCATCAAGGCGCATCGGATCACGTCCTACGAGGACCACCATTTCGGGCCGATTGAGGCGGCGCGACATGGGCATGCGCTGCCCTATCCGCCGCTGACCGCCAAGCCGAAGCGCAAGGTCGCGAGCCTGGCGCAGATTACGCAGGCGGAGGAGACGGTCGAGACCTGCCAGCACTACGGCGCGCGGTTTGCCGAGATGCGGGCGCGAGCGGAGGCCAAGCAGAAAAAGGGCGGGGAAAGCGGAGTGGCCTCCCGGCGGCGTCCCAAACGGGCAGGGGCCACGGATTTGTCGAAGTTTGAGGATGCCGATGGGGGCGTGCAGAAGCAGGAGAGCGAGAAGGTCTAGGAAGCCTTTTCCCCGGTCGGCCGATCCTTCTGTCCTCACCGCCCACCGCCGGACCTGAAAAACGATCTTTGGCCCTGAAAAACTGTACCTGCTGCGGCGATGGCATGAATTTTGTCACCGGGTCCGCGAGTTCGAGGCTGGAGATCTCCAGCCCTCGAGCTCCGCTTCTCAGCCGATGAAGGCTGAACCCGGTGACCGGGCTCATGGCCGCCTGCGAGCACCTTCCGCATCGGCTCTATGAGATTTGGCGATCACTCCTCGCTGTCAGTTATCGGGTAGGCACTCGCTGCTACCCCTGCTGGCCTTGGCGGCACGTCAACCCAGGCTTCCCCGCTGGCCACGACGCAGGCGAGCCCATCGGGATGCACGGCAAGGATCGTCCAGTTTCCCTCCTCAGCCGCGCGCCAGACTTCCACCATCCGCGTCGCAGACTGAAGTCCACGCCCGACAAGAGCTTCGTCGTAGGTGCTTTCGAGCGTTCCGGTGATGGTCTCGTGGAGTCCGCAGACCATCTGCGCCGAAGCTGGCGGCCCGGCGGCGGCCAGTCCAAATGTCAGGCTGAGACTTATCAGACGTTTCCACATGATCTTCTCCTTCCCTTTCCCGGGGTCGGAGAACTCAAGGGCAACGACCCCAGCTCCAAGTTGCGTCATATATATGGTGTCTGAGCACTGCGATTACACCGAAACCTGCCGAAGATTTGATCTATTTCGACCTGAGGGGCGGACGGCAGGGCTGTTCTTGAGTGGGTCAGGACTGCGCCCATGTTGCGCTCCTTCAGCCTGAAGAAATGTCGTTGCACGGCGGGGGAGGGGGATCACAGCACGCCACCGAGTTTGCGTCCCACATGCGCGCGTCGCGCTCGCCAGCACCACACGCCAAAGTTGATTTCGCAGGCAGTTAGGTTGCTCTAAACGAACAGGACTTGATCCGGGCGCTCGCAGAGGTGCCGAAGTCATTGGGTAGGAGAAGAGATACGATATGACCGTGAGAATGTTGTCGGACGCCGCACTGAGACGCCGAATAGGGCGCTGCCGCGAACTCGACGAGCTTGTTTCGAACCGATACGAGCGAAATGCCACGCGATTGCATGACTTTTATCAGATGATCGCGGCCGGTGAAATCTTTGACGATCCCGACGTCGGTTGGCGGGAATGGAAGCTTGGGCGGCACGGCCACTGGTTGCAAACCATAGACGACATGAAGACGACATACCTCGGTGAGCTCAAGCGCCGTCGTTTCCGGTCATTGGATGACATGCAACTCAGCGCGCTGTGCGCGCGCCGCGAGGGTGAAGCAACCGGACTGATGGACAACGATGCGGGTCCTCTCCCATCGGCCGAGGTGGAAGCTTATGCGGAGGTAAGCGACCACGACCTTGCCATCGAACTCGCAAGGCGGGCTGATTTGTCGGCTGACGACACGATTGCGGAATATAAAGAGCGGCTCTCGCGATCGGGGTGAGCTGCTTTGGCGCGCTGAAAGGCGGTGGCGCAAGATCTTGAGGGTGTAGGGTCGGCAGCTCCATGAAGCCTCGAAGACCAGTGGCCGGCTCAAACCGTTCATATCTATGTCGTGCAGGCCCTGATATCCGGCTTGGTTGCATAGCGGGGGCACGGTGAGTAGTTTGGCGATACCAGAAACAGGTTAGGTCGGTGCGGTTGGCCCGGCCCCCGCGAACGGGTCCTTTCGCGCATCGGCGCTCCGATTGCCGCGTCCCATGGTCCAAGCGCCTGCGCATGTTGCGCAGGCGAGCTTAGAGGACATGGACATGCAGCAACAGATCTCGGTGATCACCCTTGGAGTTTCTGATCTCGAAAGATCCAAAAGGTTCTATGGCGACGGCTTCGGCTGGACCCCGGTATTCGAGAACGCGGAGATCGTCTTCTACCAGATGAACGGCGTCCGTATTCGGGACATGGCTGAAGGCATCGCTCGAAGAGGATGCCAGGGCAAGCGATCTGCCCCCGGCGGGAGCCATGTCGCTCGCCCACAATGTGCCTGAGGAAGGGGATGTGGCGAGCGTCATGAAAACGCTCGTGGCTGCGGGGGCGACCGTCCTCCGAGAGGCCGATGCGCCACCCTACGGGGGCGTCCGAGGCTACGTCGCGGACCCCGATGGCCACATCTGGGAAATCGCGTGGAATCCAGCCTGGCCGATCGACGAAGAGGGTCACGTCGTCTTCGGCGTGTAGCGATGCCTGGCGCTGGTCGGAGGGACATATCCAGCGGCGCGCCTCAATGCGCCGACATTTCCGAGTTCACGTCCCCGCCAACGAACTCGGGCCGGGCGATCGCATTCGGCCGATGCTGAGCCGAAGCAATACATCTCCCGCCAGAACTAACCCCGCCTTTTCGGTCGGGGTTAGTTCCAAAATCGATATGCTTACTTAGCGATTGCCAATGCTTCGAGATCACCCCCAGCAGCAAGGTGTTCCTCAACCCATTTCGGCTTTCGACCTCGGCCAGTCCACGTTTGGGCCGAGTTCTCGGGGTGTGCGTACTTGGGCGTGCCTTTCGAGCCTTTGGTGCTGCCGGCCTCCATCAATTCCGAGAGGGAATACCCGGCTTCCTTTGCAAGAGCCTCGGCGGCGGCCCGAGCCTCGGCTTTCTTGCGGACGTCATAGTCGGCGAGAGCTTTGTCAACTTTCTTGCTCAGCGCCGTCAGATCTTCTTTTGACATTGAGAGTAGATCGAGTTGCGGGGTCATTGGTTTCTCCAAATTGGGATCGACCCTATGTCGTCGGAATGAAAGCTGACCGCAAGTCGCGATAATGTGACTGTGATCGCAAGAGCTGGATTGCGCTTGACGCTGACATCCGTTCTCGGCGGTTTTTGGGTGAAAATAAGGCGCCAACAGGGAAAAAAATAACTGCGCCATTTAGAAGTTCTAGGCCAAAGGGATCAGCTGAAAGAAAGAGAAGATGGGGGCGACTTTTTCTCAACATATTGGCGCACTGAAAGAGAAACGAATTTCGTGGGTCGCCTGCTGAAGAGAGAAGGGCGCCGAAAATCGGGGGAGGATAAATGCGATTTTGAACCGGGCTCTTTAACTGCCGGTCCCTGGCCGCAGTGCCGCGTCGATGCAGCTTCAGCTCTTATGCCTGAGCGCGCTATCCTTTTCATGAAGGGCTACACCGTGTTCGACGTCGCGCAGATCGAGGGTTTCTGGGTTTCGCGGAGGCCGGCAAGGGGGGGCGTAAGCGGCGGCCTCCCATCCCCAGAAAAAATGTTCTCCGGCCTTCGGCGGACGCAGGCCCCTTTAGGTTTCTAGGCGAGGGGCTTTGCCCAACGCTGTGGGAGTACGCGGCGAAGTTCCATCAAAAATGTGATGTCGAATAGTGCATCAACGCGAGCTGAGATGTAGAAATGTGCATCAGGACTTCGGGTCGCCTTGCGTGATGATGTACGTAAAGATATCATAGGCAAGAGTTGATGCAGAGAAGAACATTGAGATGAGCTACGACGTTGTAGACATAGCAGGGCGGTTGCAGGCTGCGCGCAAGGCCGTGGGATTAAGCCAACGCGAGTTGAGCGATCTGGCTGGCGTGCCCCAAGCACAGATTTCTCGCATCGAGGCTGGCACGGTCGACCTACGCCTCTCAAGCTTGGTCGCGCTTGCCCATGCCCTTGATCTGGAACTCACCCTTGTCCCGCGCAAAGCCGTGCCGGCCGTCCGCTCCATCAGCCGTGACGCAATAGGTGCAAACCGCCAAAACGTCTTCGCGATACAAAAGGAAATGCAACGCATTGGCGAGACCGTGCGTGGCCTCCAGGTCACCATGCCAAAGCTCGAAGGCCTCAACCAGCTTCAGAAGACCTTTTCTGAGCTGCGCAGCGTCCGCGTTCCCACGCTCGATCCCGAAACGCTCAAGCAGCTTCGAAAGACGATCGAGCAAATCAGCAAGCCCACGAAGGAACTGACAGCCCTGAACGAGAGCATCAAGCTGATGACCTCCATCCGCAACAGGGCTATGCATGAGCAGGATCCCGACACCGGCACCGCACCATCTCGTCCGGCCTACTCGCTTGATGAGGAGGATGACGATGCCTGATATTTCTGTTTTGACCGTCAAGCTCTATGGCGAGCCAATCGGGACGCTCACCCATCTTGGTGATGAGCGATCGATTTTTGCCTTTACCGACGGATACATCAACGACCCGGACCGGGCGACGCTCGGCCTGCATTTTAAAGACCAGTATGGCGAGCTCATCACCGATTTCTCGCCGGTCAAGATGAAGCTTATGCCCTTCTTTTCGAACCTCCTCCCTGAAGGGCATCTCCGACACTATCTCGCAGAAAGGGCCAGCATCAACGAGAAGCGCGAGTTCTTCCTGATCCAAGCTCTTGGTCGAGACCTGCCGGGCGCCGTGACCGTCGAAGCGTCCGATGATGACCCATGGCCGTTGATCGATGATCTTGATGCTGCCGCCGAGGGTGATGGTGACAACGCGCATGAAAATGCTCTCCGGTTCTCGCTTGCTGGCGTGCAACTAAAGTTTTCGGCCGTCATCGACGCCGCCGGTGGACTGACCATCCCGGCGAGCGGCATCGGGGGAGGTTGGATCATCAAGCTGCCGTCTCAAGAGTACCGTGGGGTCCCCGAAAACGAATTTTCCATGATGTCGCTTGCCCGTATGGTCGGGATAAATGTCCCAGCCATTGATCTGGTGGATATCGGCGGTATTAAAAACTTGCCAGATGGTATCGATCGCCTTGGCGACAAAGCTTTTATTATTGAACGTTTTGACCGCCGCGAAGATGGCACGTCCGTCCATATCGAAGACTTTGCTCAAGTCTATGGTGTCTATGCCGAAAACAAATACAAGAAAGCGAGCAACCGCAACATTGCTGCGGTCATTGCCGCCGAGTCCGATCACGCGGATATCGCCGAGTTCATCCGCCGCCTGACTTTCAATACCCTCATTGGCAATGGTGACATGCACCTGAAGAACTGGTCACTCATCTACCCTGACCAGCGGAATGCAAAGCTTTCACCTGCCTATGATTTCGTGTCGACGATCCCCTATCTCCCGGGCGATCAATCGGCCCTGAATTTCAGCCGCACGCGGCGGTTTGATGGATTCACGGAAGACGAGCTTCTACATCTTTCCAGCAAGGCTGCACTGCCAAGAAAGCTGGTCATCGAGACCGCACGCGAAACTGTCGAGCTCTTCATGGATCGATGGGCGACTGAGAAGGCGCATCTTCCGATGGGGAGTGACGTGGTGGAGGCCATCGACAAACACCTGACGACTTTGCCGATCTTATGCGAGGCGCTCACCTGAGAGGCAAAGCAGCATGCAGCATGATAGTCCCTGACGCAAAAGTTCAAACATTGGCCGGCTGCCATCCGAGGCAGCTGGTGCGCGTGATACGAATGTGCGCCGTTGGTTTACGCCAGGCAAGCACGGCGAAAAAGATAGGCTCGAGCTTCTCTCCCACGGCACTATCGCGCTTTGCGAAGTCGCGCGGCCGAGAGCGTTGCGGGCTTTACGGCATGACGCTCGAATGAGAAGAGACCCGCGAAGGCGCCGGTGGTAACGGTTGTCCCTCGATCCCGGAGCGAGCATGGCCAAGGAAATTGAGCGGAAATTCCTTCTCATAGCGGACACATGGCGCGACGCCGTTACCCACACAGTCGAGATCCGGGACGGTCTATTGGCCTTCCGCGATGGTCGAAAAATCCGCGTGCGCTTCAGCGATGACAAAGCCACGCTCAGTGTGAAGGGGCCGAAGAAGGGGTTTACGCGGGACGAATTCGAGTACGAGATCCCCGCAAGTGATGGCTTGGTTCTGCTGGAAGATCATTGCGACGGCACGATCTTGAGAAAAACCCGGCATTTCGTGCCTCACGACGGTTTGGTTTGGACCGTCGACGAGTTCCACGGTGTTCATTCAGGTTTGGTTCTGGCCGAAGTGGAACTCGAGAGCGAAGATGCGGAGTTCTCCAGGCCACTCTGGTTAGGTCGAGAAGTGTCGGGCAAGCGCCAGTACCGACAGTCCACCCTCTTCAAGAAGCACTGAGCCGTTTTCTCCTGAATGGACGCCAAGCGGCGCCGGCTTGGTCTTGCGCCTGCGGCAGCGTGGCTGATCCCTATCGCCGATCATTCCGCTCGGGCGTGTGTGGTGCGACAAACTGCCGGTGGATGCGAGGTTGTTGGACGCCCAAAAGCCGCGGGACATATAAAACAGTCACATACTTATGGAAGGTGAACACTCGTCAACTCGGATTGGGGGAAGATCAGTGAGCAATCAGACTTTCTGGACTGCGTCGAAGGAGAAGTCCTCCAAGCGCGGCACCGAAGTCATCTTCGGCGCTTTCGGCGATGACCAGATCAACACCGACAGCGCATTCGCCATCGTCCATGGCGGCCTTGGCGACGACACGGTGTCGGTCGGCGGTAGTGGCATCGTGTTCGGCGGCTGGGGCGATGATCGTATCATTGCGGGCAGCGGGCCCGTGCGCGCCTTCGGCGGCCTCGGCGATGATACCATCGAACTTGGCGGCGGCGAGGATCGTGTCGATGGCGGCTTGGGCTTCGACACGGCGGTGCTGGCAGGCTCGATCAACGAGTATGTCTTTTCCGAGGTCGGGCGCAAAACGCTCACGCTGACTTCGGCCAGCCAGACGGCGCATCTGGCTTCCATCGAGGTGATCCGGTTCGACGATTTCACCTACTATACCGACGGGCGCAACAACGCGGTGCTCGCCGGCGACGACATGTTCGCGACCGGCGAAAACGACCCGTTGGCAATCAGCCTCGAGGTGCTGCTCGCCAATGACCGGGATTTCGACGGCGACACGCTGACCATCGCCTCGGTCAACGCCATCAGCGCCGCAGGGGCCACGGTCAGCTTCGACGGCAGCGCCGTTGTCTACGATCCGGGCACACTCTTCGACGTGCTGGCCGAAGGGCAGCAAGCCAGCGACAGCTTCAGCTATGTGGTGACCGACAGCGCCGGCAGTACCGTCAGCGCCACGGTCACGATCACGATAGAGGGCCGCAACGATGCGCCGGTGCTGAGCGTGGCATCGGCCATCAGCGTCGCCGAGAACGCAACTCTGGTCCCCGCCGCCATCTCGGCGGGCGATGCCGACGGAGATGTGCTCGGCTTCAGCCTTTCTGGGGATGACGCGGCGCTTTTCACTATCGACGCCGGGACCGGTGCGCTGGCCTTCGCGGTGGCACCAGATTTCGAGGTGCCGCAAGACGCGGATGGCGACAATGTCTATGACCTCACCGTTACCGTGAGCGACGGGGCGGGCGCCAGCGACAGCCGAGATATCGCGGTGACGGTGACCGACGTGGTCGAGATCGAGGCCCGGATCAACGAGTTGCACTATGACAACGCTGGCACCGATACCGGCGAGTTCGTCGAGGTCCGCGTCGGAGCTGGGCAGGATGCCTCGGTGCTCGGCGTGGTTCTCTACAACGGCTCGAACGGCAGCGTCTACAACACGCTGGCCCTGCCCGGGAGCCCGGCCTCGACCTCAGGTGGCTACGACTACTACCTGCTCGAGCTGCCAAGCAACGGACTGCAGAACGGTAGCCCGGATGGCATCGCGCTGGTCAACGGCGATACGGTGATCGAGTTCCTGTCTTACGAGGGCAGCTTTGTCGCCAACGATGGGCCGGCCGAGGGCATGACGTCAACCGACATCGGCGTCTCCGAGGTCGCGGACTCGCCGGTGGGCACTGCCCTCGAACGTGCTGAGAACGGCGAGGGCTGGAGTGTCACCGAGGCCGACACGCGCGGGCTGAGCAACGATTACACGCCGCCCTTCGTCGGCCGAATCAACGAGTTTCACTATGATAACGCTGGCATCGATGCCGGCGAGTTCGTCGAACTGCGCGTGGTCGAGGGCACGGATGTCTCCGCAGCCGCGGTCGAGCTCTACAACGGCTCGAACGGGGCTCGCTACGGGGCCTTCTCGCTCAGCGGTCTGCTGGCCTCCACTTCGGGTGGCTACGACTACTACCTGCTCGAGCTGCCAAGCAACGGGCTGCAGAACGGTAGCCCGGATGGCATCGCGCTGGTCAACGGCGATGCGGTGGTCGAGTTCCTGTCCTACGAGGGCAGTTTTACCGCCGCGGATGGAACCGCAGCGGGGCTGACCTCCACGGATATCGGCGTTGCCGAAGGCTCCTCGACCGCTGCGGGGCTGTCGCTGCAACGAGACGAGGCGGGCGATGGCTGGGCCGACCCCGCCACCGAGACCCCCGGCGCGGCCAACGACGGCGGCAGCGGCACGGGCGGCGGCATCGCGGCACCTTACAGTTTCGATTTCGAGACCGAGATCGCCGGGGCCGACTGGCAGGTGGTTTCGCGCGATGCCGACACGGCCAACAGCTGGTATGACTCGAGCTACGGCGGCGACGGTTTTGCCGCGGTCAACGCCTATGGCGACGCCGCCGCAGCCGATGACTGGCTGATCTCGCCGCTGATCGACATCTCGGCACTCGAGAACCCGGTGGCGCGCTTTGCCAGCGCCAAGAACTACGACGACGGCGGTATTGCCGATCCCGAGGTCACCTTCCTCTATTCCACCGACTACAGTGGCAGCGGCGATCCGGCGGCGGCGACATGGACCGAACTTCCCTACACCGCCTCCGCTGGCAGCTTCGCCGAGACCGCGTCGGGCGAGATCGACCTGTCGGGCATTGCGGCAGGCAGCGTCCACTTCGCCTTCCGCTACCAATCCTCGGGCACCGGGTCCGGCGACAGTTCGCTTTGGCAGATCGATGACTTCGCGGTGGGCGAGGCGGCCAGCACGCCCGTGCCGACCGAGACGACGCTGATCTCGGAGGTGCAGGGCACGGGCGCGGCCTCGGCTCTCGAGGGACAGGTGGTCACCATCGAGGCCATCGTGGTCGGCGATTTCCAGAACGGGGCGTTCGGCACCGACGGCGATCTCGATGGCTTCTACCTGCAGGAACAAGACGCCGATGCCGATGGCACCGCGCTGAGCTCGGAGGGCATCTTCGTCTACGAGGGCAGTGCGCCTTTGCTTGACGTCCAGGTGGGCGACCGGGTTCGGGTGACCGGCACTGTGGCGGAATACTTCGGCGAGACGCAGCTTTCGGCAATCAGCTCGATTGAGGTGACGGGCAGCGGCATCACGCTGCCGACCGCCGCCGAGATCAGCTTCCCTGTGGCCGGGGTGACCACCAACTCGGACGGCGCGCTGATCGCCGACCTCGAGGCCTATGAAGGCATGCTGGTGACCGTGCCGCAGGAAATGACCGTCACCGATCTCTACACGCTCGGTCGTTTCGGGGACATGGGGCTGAACGCGCAGGGGCTGGTTGAGACCTACACGCAGGCGAACACGCCCGATGCGTCGGGCTTCTCCGCCTTCATCGAGGAGCAGGTTAAGAACACGCTCATCATCGACGACGGATCGACCGAGCAGAACCCCTCGGTGATCCCGTTCGAGATCGACGGCGAGACCGGCCGGATCGCCGGGGAGTTCGATGCGGAAGATGCGCTCGGCGCCGGTGATACGGTCGTGGGCCTGACCGGCGTGCTGCGCTACTCGCGTGGGTCGGGCGGCTCCGGGGATGAGATCTACCGCCTCAACCCGACCGAGACGCCGGAGTTCGAGGACACCACTCCGCGCGAGACCGAGGCTCCGGACGTGGGCGGCAGCATCACCGTTTCCTCCTTCAACGTGCTCAACTTCTTCACCTCGCTGGAAGACGAGGGGCTGACCGCTGGGCCAGACGGGGCCGAGGTGCGCGGCGCAAGCAATGCCGAGGAAATGGCGCGGCAGCTCGACAAGCTGGTCTCGGCGCTGACCGCGCTCGACAGCGATGTCATCGGGCTGCTCGAACTGGAGAACGAGATCGGTGATCAGAACGGCGACGGCCAGTTCGCCATCGGCTACATCGTCGATGCGCTCAATATCGCGATGCCCGATGCCGACTACCAGTACGTCGATCCCGGCGTACCCTACGTCGGCGGCGACGCGATCATGGTGGGCATGATCTACGACGCCAACGCAGTGCGGCTCGCCTCGGGCACCACGGTCGAGATCCTGACCGATGCCGACCTTGCTGCGCTCGGGGTCGATCCCGGCAACCCGGTGTTCGAAGGCTCCGGTACCAGTCGCGTGCCGCTGGCCGCGACCTTCGAGGAGATCGCCAGCGGCGAGACCTTCACCGTCGCGGTCAACCACTTCAAGTCCAAGGGCTCGGTCAGCCCCTTCGGGGATAATGCCGATACCGGCGATGGCACCGGCAACAACGACGAGGCCCGCACCCAGGCGGCCGCGGCGCTGGACGCTTGGCTTGACTCCGACCCCACGGGCTCGGGCGACAGCGACGTGCTGATCATCGGCGATCTCAACTCCTACGCCAAGGAGGACCCGATTGCGCTGCTCGAGAGCGAAGGCTACCAGAACCTGATCGCGGCCTTCCTCGAGGACGACGCCTTCGAGTATTCCTATGGTTTCCCCGTCGATCTCGACGCGTCGCCGCAAGCGCAGACCTTTGGCGCGCTCGATTATGCGCTGGCCAGCAGCTCGCTCGCCGCGCAGGTCACTGGAGCGGCGGAGTGGCACATCAACTCGCTCGAGGCGGCGGTGTTGGACTACACGACCGACTTCCTGCCGGAGGATCAGGTGGATGATCTCTACGCGCCGCATGCCTTCGGCTCGTCCGACCATGATCCGCTGACGATCGGCCTGTCGCTGGGCAGCGACGCGGGGCTGCTGGCTTAAGGACACTGCCTGTCGCGAGCGCGATGTGCGTGCGCTCGCGGCAGGCGCGGTGTTGGTCGATGGTTCACCGCAATATCGCGGGTTTTCTTCTGTATTGCGTCCAGCGGATGTGTGGCCAAGAGAGTGGAGCAAGCCTTCGCGCCAGATGCCGCTATGGCGGCACTGAGCCCATCAACCTGGAGCTTCCTTAGCCGTCGTGCCCGTCAGACAGGGAAAAGGCCTGAAACGGATGCATCTTGCAGATACAGCACTGTCAGATGCCAGTTCATTTCAAGGGTGAAGGACAGCAGGTTCCTCGTGATCGGAACGGGGCGTTCGCTCGATCGTGGCGGGGTCGATCTCACGCATGGTCAGTTGAGCATTCACGCGGCGTGCAGCGGGTCCCGCGCGAAACCACTTCGAAGCGGAAGCGAGGTTAAAACGAGGACGGCGCTGGCCCTCTCTCGGCATGGAGGCCTCCATTACCACCTCGATCATCTCATCAATGCGGTACAGGCCGCCCGCGACGGGGAGGGGCATCTGGCGCTGCTGAAGGGCCTGACGCTTCACTTCGAGCTTTTCGGCAACATCTGCGAGACTCACCAGGTCAGGGCGGACCTCGCGCAGGACCGTGCCCGCCGGCAGCGCCTTGATCAGCGCCCGCGCGGTCTCAAGGATCACGCTCTCTGCATCGTCCCCTTCGGCTTCCAGCTCTACACCCAGCAGACCGGCATGACCGGTGCCCACGAGAGCATCCTCAAAGCCCGCTTCGAAGACGGCGTCGGAAAGCGCAAATGCGTCGTGCGCACCTTCCGGGAGCGCGAAGACCAGTTCGAATTCGAATTCTTCAGCCATCGGACTTTCCTTCGTCTTTCTTCTCAAGCCTCACGCAGGCCAGAGCCTTCTGCCGGATCTTCTTCGCAAACTGCTGTGGGTTCTTGGGTGTCGACCACACAGACATCTGGCAAAACTCGCCGCAGCGGCATTCTTTATCGTTCGCAGGGCACCGGAGGATCCCCCACGCGTGCCCCTTGCCTTCGACAAGAGCCCATCCCAGCGCTTCGAGCTCTTGGATGACGGCCTCGATTTCCTTCGACGTGTGCTTCTTTCTTGGCACTGAAGATATTCCTCTCCACTAAATTGTCAATGGACAAGATAACTGACGGGCGAGTCCACCACTGCACCTCGTCGTCTACCCCGCCACGCCTCGGTCAGCGGATTCCTCGGACGTTCATCCGACGGCATCAGTCCCGTAAGGCGGCGACGGCGCGAATTTCGTCCTTCAGCTCCGGCCGGCTCAACCCCGATATCCCTATGATCGACCACGCCGGGAACGGGCTCTTGATGAAGCGCTGCTTGACCGCCACGAAGTCCGAAAGCGTCGCTTCGATGTCGACGTGGTAACTGGTGACATCGACAAGATCGGCAAAATCGAGCCCGGCGATCCTCAGGAGTTCTTCGATGCGCTTCAACGCCCATTCAGTCTGCCCGGCGACGTCTTCGGGGGCACTGCCATCCGGACGGGCGCCGACCTGTCCGGAAATGAAGAGAAACCCTCTGGATTTGACGGCTGGCGAGAAGCCGTATTTCTCGAAGGTCGCCCGATAGCCTTCGAACATCTCATTACCCTGCGGTATCTCTAGGGCCTCTTGCGCCATGATCTTGTCTTCCTACTGGGACGCAAATGCATTGGAGCGGCATTTGCTGGTCTGCGAACGCTATCTCTCGCCGATCCAGGCAGCAACCGAGCCCCACAGCGCGGCGTCTGGACCTGCGCCCAGAAATCGCCGCGAAGAGGATGGCGGCGTAGACGGCGCTCCAACCTGGCATGGGTCAGACCCCGACGCTGCCGCACCGCGAGGTAGCTCCGAATTCAAAGCGGTCGCACATTGAGGCTCGCCGGTATATGGCGTGCGGAAACATCGCCTGGGGCCGGCAGCCTTGGATTTCTTACCGATTTAACACGTGACGACTGTCGCGCGGGACCATTTGCCTATGAGCTACACAATAACCGGCGTCCTTCTGGACATGGACGGGCTTCTCCTGGACACGGAACGTCTTCAGATGGAGGTTGGCCCCGATATTGTAGCCCAGTTCGGCCACTCCCTTCCTCTTGAGTTTTTTAGACAATTGGTGGGCGTCGCTCGACTTGATGCGGCTCGTATTATCAGCAACGAAGTTGGGGAAACCATCGATCATTCGGCGCTCGATCAGGCTTGGGATGAAGCCATGGACCGGCGCATGAAATCGGGTGTCCCTCTGCGGCCCGGCGTAGCCGCGCTCTTTGACGCTTTGGACAGATTAGGCCTGCCTAGAGCTGTTGCGACCAATAGCATGACCGCGCGAGCAGAGTGGAAACTCGAACACGCGAGTTTGTTGCATTGGGTCGATGCGGTCGTAGGTGTCGACCAGGTGGAACTCGGGAAGCCAGCTCCGGACGTTTATCTCAAGGCTGCGGAGCTGATCGGCCAGCCACCAGCTGCTTGTGCCGCGTTTGACGATAGCGATCTCGGTGTCCGTGCGGCGCTGGAGGCCGGCGTCGGAGTGGTGTTTCAGATACCCGACTTGGCGCAAAGCAAAGACAGTCGCGCCCATCACGAGGTGCATTCGCTCGACGATGCTCGAGCCGTTCTCGGGATGTGATGGTCGGCTCTGCCTTTGAAGGGTTTGGTTCACGGAGAGACCGCGCGCCGCGCACTCATAGCCGGGGCAGCAGGGGGCAAGGTATTCATGACGTCCCAGGATGATCGGACCGCCTCAGTTCTGGCGGACATACTCGGCAAGCGGAGCGTCGTGTCGAAAAGCAAAAGGCGGCCGAATTCGCGAGCTTGATGACAGTGCCCATGTAGACTTTTCTGACGGGGTGGGAACGCGTCGCACTGACGCTGCGGGCCTTGCCGTTGCGCGCGGGGCGCGCCTCCAGAAATAGCAAAGTGCGCCCCGCGCTGAATGCTCCGTGAGTGGATGTTCTGCATTCAAGATACAAGATAGGAGTGCGGCGCTGTTTGCACAACCATTCCGGGAAAGTTCTGGAAATGCGAGGCGAAAACCCGCCTCCCCGCGAAGATGCGTGCTGCGCCAGTGGCGCGTCGCGCCTGCTTCCGAAGGCGCGCGAATGATTTCTGGCGCAGACCGGTTCCGGGCCAGAGCTTGCAATGCGCGGGAGACACACCCTCGGGCGGCCTAAGGCACTGATAGTGCCCCGCGGCGTGGTGTAGGAAGCCGTGAGCGTCGCTGATCGCGAGG